>JBNKXM010000404.1:0-2580 GCA_050300315.1 Thalassotalea sp.
AGTTGTTAGATAAAAAATTAGCTAGTCAGCAAGATTTAGATTTGGCGCAGACAGCAATCGACACCAAAAGAGAAGCGTATCAAGTGGCTTATTATAACTTGGAAAAAGCTGAAATTTATGCGCCGTTTGACGGTGTAGTATTAGCGCGACATGGTGAATTGTCAGAGTTTCAGTCGCCAGGTAAAGAAATTGTTGAAGTTGCAGCGATAGAAAATAATCTAGTGGTTAAAGTCAGCTTAACCGATAAAGAAATTTCATTTGTAAAACATGGCCAAGTGGTCAAAGTGCGATTAGCTAACTTGGGTGTTGTTGATGGAGTGATCACTAAAATACCTGTTGTCAGTAATACCGAAGGACAGCAATATCTTATTGAAGTGTTATTAAAAAATATTACCGCAGGATCTGGGATAGTTGCTGGCCAATTGGCACAAGTTGATATTGATTTTGTTACTGAAAAATTTGTTTATAAAGTGCCGCTTAGCGCGTTAATTGAAATGGATGCCTCAGGGCAAGCCATACTGTTAACTCAGGTGGACAAAGATAGTTTTTTACGCCAAGCGTTTAAAGTGTTAAATGTTGATAATCAATATCTTTACTTAAATGCACAAAGTCAAAATCAGGCGATAGAAATTGTCACCTCAGGTTGGCAACAATTGAACCTTGGTGAGCCGCAATAATGCAATTACCTAGTGCCGCGATAAAAAACGCTCAATTTACCCTAACCATTGTTGTCTTATTAGTTTTAGTTGGCATTGTTTCTTATTTTAAAATGCCGCGCTCTGAAGATCCGCAATTTGATATTCCGATCACTTTAATTGAAGTTATTTACCCTGGGGTTTCTCCTAATGATATTGAAACCTTAGTGATCAATCCGTTAGAGCATGCTTTTGCGGAGATAGAAGGGATAAAACAAATTGAAACGCAAATCAAAAATGATGGCGCGCGAATCGAGGTTAAATTTATTTACGGCAGTGATCCGCAAATATCGTTTAATGAAGTAAAGCAAGCCGTTGCTTCTGTAAGACCTGATTTACCAAATGATGTGCAAGATATTTTGGTGTTAAAGGCAACGCCTACCAGTGTCGCTGTTGCACAATTAGCTTTGTGGAGTGAACCGACAAATTATAAAGAAATGGAGTTTCATGCTAAGCGCCTTGAAAAACGTTTAGAGGCAATTGCTAGCGTTAAAAAGTCTGATATATGGGGTTATCCTCAACAAATTGTCTCTATCGATTTAAACATCGATTTGCTACAACATTATGGCATTGCTGTTGACAGTATTAATCAAATATTACAACGCCGCGCCTTAAATATTATGCCTGGTTTTGTTGATGCCAGTGCACGCCGATTTAACGTTAAGGCAAGCGGTAATTTTCAAACAGTTAAACAACTGGAAGAAACTGTAATTTTCGCTAATGAGTCATTGGTGATCAAACTCAAAGATGTTGCGGTGATCGCTTTTGATGATGCTAAGCCGTCTTACTTGGCATATTTCGAAGACAAACCAGTGGTTTTCATTACCTTGGAACAACGTAAGAACACCAATATTTTCGATTTAACCCAGCAGTTAACTAATGAAGTGGATGAATTCAAAAAGAATTTACCGGCAAATATAAAGATAAAAACCTTGTTTAAACAAGCGGATAGTGTCGAGAATCGCGTCGACGGTTTTTTTGCTAATTTATGGCAAGGTTTAGTGTTGGTCGGCATCATGTCCTTGCTGTTTCTTGGTCTGCGAGAGGCGTTAGTGGTGATCGCTGTTATTCCATTATCGTTTTTAATTGCGATTGGCTGGCTAGATTTTGCTGGTTTCGGGTTACAACAGATGTCGATCGTTGGTTTGATCATCGCACTCGGACTATTAGTTGATAACGCGATTGTTGTTACCGAAAGTATACATCGTGAGAAAAGTCAGTTTACTGATATAGAGGATGCTGCGGCATCTGGTACCAGTAAAGTGGCGTGGGCGATCACCAGTGGTACCGTCACCACTATGTTTGCGTTTTTACCTATGCTGATGTTAGCAAGCGATACTGGGGATTTTATTCGTTCAATGCCAGTGACCGTGGTTTTAGTGTTACTGGCTTCATTGTTATTGGCGTTAGCATTTACTCCATTGCTTGCAAGTAAGTTGTTTAGCGTCGAAGCAAGTAAAATTAAAATGCTACAGCATTACGTTAACCGATTTGCTGCGCACAGTTACAAAAATTTTCTTGGTGTGCTACTAAAACGCAAGCTGATTGTTGTTATCATGTCAGTATTGGCACTTGTGCTGATGTTATCTTTGTTTTCTAAGGTCGGTTTGAGCCTGTTTCCTAAAGCTGAAAAGCCAATGGTGCTTATTGATATTGAAGCGCCGACCAATTCGTCGTTAACTTATACTAACGAAGTTATGCAAGAAATTGCCAATAAGTTAAAGAATTATTCGTTGATTGACAGTATCGCGCTTAACGTTGGTAATTCTAATCCACGTATTTATTACAATGAAATCCCTAAGCGTGGCGTCGCAAATTTTGGTCAAATTTTGGTACTGCTCTCAGAATTTGATGAAGGGAAAGTAAGCACCTTAGTGTCTAACCT
>JBNKXM010000405.1:0-2579 GCA_050300315.1 Thalassotalea sp.
GTTGCTTGCCAGTCAATATGCCGAAAATGCTCAACAGGTAGATTTCCCAATTTCACATGCGTTAGATAAAGGTTATTTGTTTATGGAATTAGGGCGTGATCAAGAAGCGCTCGAAAGCATGATTAAAGCGGAACAGCTGTTAAAGCAGTATGAAGGCAGTGAGCAAAAGATGGTATCAACCATTTCAAAGCTGAATGTTTTATATTTAAAGGCCGAACTTTATCATAAACTAAAAGACTTCAAACAAGCTTATCTAGCCCAAGATCAATACCTTAACTTTGTTTTGTCATTGCCGGAAAAAAGTAATGTTGATGAAGTAGAAGATATACGTGTTCGTTATGAAAGCGAACAAGCAGATTTACAAAATCAAATATTGGCACAACAAGAGTCTGTGCAGGCATTATTACTTTCAGAAGCAAATAATGACGTTAAAAATCGACAATTTTATCTTGGCATGTTTGCACTTATTGCCATGGTGCTAGCTTGGTTTTTAGTTAAAACCATCAGTGGCCAGAAAAAACTACTCATTGCCAGTCGAACCGATGAACTAACGGGAGTTACCAATCGTCGTCGTTTAATGCAGATAGGAAATAGGCTGGTTAAACAACGAGAAATCAATCGATTCCCGTTAAGTTTATTGGTGATTGACGTGGATGATTTTAAAAAAATTAATGATCAGTTCGGCCATAAAGTAGGCGATACAGCCCTTAGAAAGGTTGCACAAATTGGCCAAGATGTTATGCGAGCGCAAGACGTATTTGCTCGTTATGGTGGCGAAGAATTTATTGTGATTTTACCTGACACTGCACATGATGATGCAATTGAAGCTGCTGAGCGCCTTAGAATGGCGGTTTACCAAGCAGATTGGTCGAGCAAGCAGTTACAACAAGTATCGGTAAGTATTGGTGTGGCAACGTTAAATCCGCAGGATGAGGGCTCATTTGATCAATTATTAAATAAGGCCGATCAATTGATGTATGAAGCAAAACGTCAAGGAAAGAATAGGGTTTGTAGCCATGACGACTAATCGCCACTATTTGCTGATACTGAGTTTAGCACTGTTTACTATTGTGCGGGTCGATGCTCAGCCAGTGCTCACTGAAGAAACGGGTGATAGCCAAGTCGTTGAGCAAGAAACACAAGGCTTGTTATCGAAAGACAATCCATTACCGGTTAACGCTCGGATTTTGTCGGTTCTTGAACTAGCGAAAACGGATCCTGATGCTGCTCGGCCAATATTGGCGAAAATCGTCGCTATTAGTGAAAATTTTAACGTTGCTGAGCAATATTTAATGTTGATGGTCAAGGCGATGTTGGCAGATAAAACCAGCGAACATCAGCAAATTATCGACTGGCTAACCGAAGCATTGGCGATGGAAGAAAAAATAGCTAAGCAACAATTATTCAGTCCTGATTTTTCGCAAATTCATCTCATTTTGGCAGAACGTTATGCGGATAACCAAGAGTACGAGTTGGCATTTGAGCAAAAAAAACGTTATTTGGATAAATACAGTGACTATCGTAAAGACTTGCGTAAGCAGCGTTTAGCTAAGCTAAATGAAAAATATGAAACGGATCTGAAGTTAAAACAAAATGAATTGCTAAAAAGTCAACATGAGTTAAAAGCGTTACAACTTAAAGAAGCCGAAAGCCAAACGCAGTCACAGCGTCGCAATATCGTTATTTTGATCGTTACCGCCATTATCTTTTTATTATTGTTGATCAGACAATTTAGAATACGGACTATTTTAAGATCCTTATCGAAAACTGATATTTTAACTGGTCTATATAATCGTCGAACCTTGTTTGAGCAAGGAGAAAAATTGTTGCAAGCGGCGATTAATCAAGGTAGTAATCTTAGTGCTATCATGATTGATATTGATCACTTCAAACAGGTTAATGACACTAAAGGGCACGACGTGGGAGATAAAGTGATCTCGTTAGTTGCGTCCTTGGGTAGAGAAACTGTTCGTCCACGTGATGTTTTCGCGCGCTTAGGTGGTGAAGAATTTGCAATTATTTTGCCGTCAACAAGTTTAGATGAAGCTAAAGCAATTGCTGAACGTTTCAGGGAAAAAGTGGAGCAAACCTGTTTAAAAGGCGAAGACGTAAACGTGACGATAAGTGCAGGGGTCGCTGATTATTCTCATGTTATCGGCAATTTAGATGATGTCTTACACGCGGCAGATGAAGCTATGTATTTAGCAAAAAGTTTAGGTCGCAATCAAGTTTGCTGTTATCAGCAGCAACAAATTTAAATTTCTTTCATTCAGCTATTTTTTCCCTAGTGAGAATCATATAAGCTTGTAGTTAAAGTGAAGTGCCTACTCATTTGGGCATATTTACAACAATAATTAACTAATCTTTTTTATCTCTGATGATATTTACTAAACATAGTGAAGCGATCCTGAGATAAAATTTTCAATGTTAGCTAACTAACATAATGATAATAATAGATTAAACTTGGAAACCATTTCATGTCTGACGTGCTTGATTATAGTCTTGATGGGATAGAACAACGTCCCTTACGACAATTTACCGAAGAAGCTTATTTAAATTATTCCATGTATGTCATCATG
>JBNKXM010000406.1:0-2574 GCA_050300315.1 Thalassotalea sp.
ACTGATTTACCCGCTAAGCTATCTTTAAAACCACGTAAAATAAGCGCTTGATCTAACGTTAAGCCTAATTTTTCTTGTTCAGTCAAATTACGTTGTGCGAACATACCAATTGATGCACCTAACCCATAAGCTTGTTTTTGCACTTCAGTTTCTAATGCTGGGGCTTTTTCTTCTTGTTTTGCTTCTTGCTGACAACCAATTACTGATACAAGAGCCAATGCCACTAAAGTGGGTTTAAACAATTTCATTTATTTCTCCGTAAGGTTTTTTAATGCTTTTTAAACGGCCAAACATATTGCCCGATACACATGTGTAAAAAAAGAACTTATACTAACGATAAACGCTAACAGAGAAAAGCAGAATATTTTGACTAATTGTAAACAACCACTTCAGCTATTATTCTACCTCAGTCTTTGTTGGTTAGTGGTTGCTTGCCAACCTGCAGGACAAAAGCCAGTAAATCGTTGGCAACATGCAGTTGAAGGTGCCTATGCAGCTAATATTTCAAATGATGGTAAACTCAGTGTTGTCTCTTCGATACATCATGGTATTAGCTTGTGGGATATCGAAAAAAATGCCTTAAAATTCAATTGGTCACAACAGCAAGACTCAGCTGATAACTTAGTGCTAGCCGCTGATATTTCTGATAATAACAGCCATGTACTAACTGCCAATAGAACCAACTTTTCATTGTGGAATGCATCAACTGGTGAATCAGAAGGCTACTGGCAAGTGGCTTCTTCAAATATTCGTGATATCGCGCTTGCCAATGACGGAAAATATATTCTCATCGGTAAAAGTGACGGTACGGTTATTCATCTCACGCCACAAACGGGAAGACGCATAGAATTTCTTGGTCATCAGGAAAAAATTAACTCGGTTGATATGTTACCCAATGGCCGTATCGCTATTTCCGGTTCAAATGATTTTGTTGCTTATGTCTGGGATACTCAAAGTGGTCAGGTGATCTTTCGCTTTAACCACCCAAGCAGAGTTACTATGGTGGCGCTCGATCCTCAAGGTCGATATGCGTTTACTGCCGACAGTAAAAAGTCTGCCAATATTTGGGATCTCACAAACGGGCAGTTGATCAGCCAGTTAAAATATACCAATCGACAAGAAGTGTTCAGTTCGGTGCGTTTCTCACCTGATGGTAACTACCTTGTCACCGGCGCTCCTTCTCGCAAAGTCAGCGTTTGGCAAGTATCAACAGGAAAACGCCTAACAAGCTGGCGCGTCACGCCAAGAAAAGATATCCGTCCCGCTGGCGCAGTTGTGTATAGCGTTGCTTTTAGCGATAATAACCAGATATTAACTGAATCATCTTCCGGATACGCAGAACTATGGCAAACAAGCCTACCTTAAGCATTGAACAACTCGAACAAAGTATCGAAGCACTAGAATCAAGAAATGCCTTTCAGGACGACATTATTGAGCAATTAAATAATGAATTAGCCATCCATCAAGAAGAAATCAGCAATCTAAAAATTCAATTGCAGTTAATCGCGACAAGATTAAAAGAAAGCCAGCCAAGCGGCTTTGGAAAAATGGAAGACGAGCCACCACCGCCACATTATTAACAGGCTAACCTTTAAAAAATTGATTATGGTTTAAACACGCCGATCACTTGCTCGTGATCGCGAACCGCTTTTTCCACATGAGCTTCTGGTTGCGACATTTGTTCACCACATTGAACACAAGTCACTTTTTCTACGTCGTGTTCTTTGGTTAGCGCCATAGTGTCCATCGCATGACATTTGGGACAAACGGCACCAGCAATAAATCTTTTTTTCACAGTTCTTCTCAATTTACATTTATCTCGCATTAATTCGACATTTTACCTTGAATAACCCGCCAAGGAAAAGCGACAATAGCGCCGTTAATAATTTATCAGGGTAATACATGATCACCGCAGTCGATTTAAGTTTAGATAGAGGCATTAAAAACTTAATTACATCATCTAGCTTTACCATACACCCAAACCATAAAGTCGGTTTAGTTGGGGCCAATGGTTGTGGAAAATCTTCATTATTTTCCGCATTTTTAGGACGGTTACAACCTGATGCTGGTGAATTATCCATGCCAAGCACTTGGAAGATTGCGACGGTAAAACAAGAAACGCCTGCATTAGAGAAATCAGCACTTGATTATGTAATTGATGGTGATAGTGAATTTAGAGCCCTAGAAAATCAACTTGCTCAAGCAAGAGAATGTAATGATGGCAACTTAGAAGCGACCATCATCAATCACATCGACACCATCAACGGTTATAGCCTGCCCGCCAGAGCAGGAGAACTGCTACACGGCCTAGGTTTTTTACAAGAGCAACTCAACAACCCAGTTAAAGATTTTTCCGGTGGTTGGCGAATGCGTTTAAACTTAGCGCAGGCATTGATCAGCCGTTGTGATTTATTATTACTGGATGAGCCTACGAACCATTTAGACCTAGATGCGGTTATTTGGCTGCAAAAATGGTTAAAACGCTTCACTGGCACCTTAGTGTTGATCTCTCATGATCGAGATTTTTTAGATGATGTCGTCGGGCAGATCCTTCATATTGAACAGCACAAAGCA
>JBNKXM010000407.1:0-2570 GCA_050300315.1 Thalassotalea sp.
AATGAGCACAGTAGCGACGTGGCTTATTTCAACAATAGCCACGAGTGAAATTTGGTCCGTCGCTACAGTAATAGTAGCCACGGGCGTCGTTGACATCACCGGCTCCTAAAATAACAACAATGGGGATTGCTGACATCATCAATATCCATTGCCCCCATATTTTTAATCTGTTCCGCAGTAAAAACGCTGGCAACTGCCGGCGCTTTAAATATTTGGGTTTTTATGCCTGTTGCTATTTCAACCATCTCTTCGTTACCGTAGAAATCATTAAAATAATCATCCGTTTCTTGAACCGCTTCGCTAAAATTTTCAGCAAGTAATGGTGTAGATAAAGAAAGTAAAATAGCTAACGTCAGTCTATTAGGGCTTATTTTCATTTTATGATTTCCAACGTGTAAAATACATTTGAACAGATTTTGTTGTCGTTTTATTTAGTAACATGCTTATGAACAACATTAAGATACTAACTTTAATACATTGTAATAACTAGTAAATTTTAACAATTGCTTATTGTCGATAACCATTAGCTAGCTCACTACCATCTTCCGCTAAACTTTGAATTCTTGACATCATCGGCGGTATTTCGTCCGCATCAATTCTCACGTCAAGTAGCGTAGGAACATTAGCTTTAAATATTGCATCAAAATCGAGACGGTGCAACTTCTCTGGACTATCTATAATGAGACCATTTGCACCTTGAGCATCTGCTAGCGCGGCGAAATTAACAAAGTTAAGCTGCCAGCCTATAGACTCTGCATTACTTAGCTGTTGACCAAAACGGATCATGCCATAAGCAGAATCATTGAGTACCACAAATAAAACAGGCAAATTGTGTTGTACGGCAACGCCTATTTCATGCGAACTCATCAACCATGCTCCGTCACCACAAAGACAGACATGCGGTTGGTTAGGAGCACCAAATGTTGAACCAATTACTGCACCAATTGCCCACGCCATGCTGCCAAAGTCCATTGACAACCGATATAGTCCTTTATTAGACGAATGACTTAAATAATGAGTTGCCCATGCCCAGATATTGCCCGTATCAACAAATACCCGCGTTTCAACAGGTAACTTCCGAGAAAAATATGCCATTAACTTTTGAGGTTTAATAGGTGTTGCATTTGAATGGCATTTCTCAGGCTCAAGTAAGTCGATAAAACCACCGACAGGATTTGAGTGACATTCAAACTCTAACCCTTGCCAAGTTCTTCGCCAACTATAAGCATTCACTTTATTCAACACTCGGTTAAATATTGAATCTAAATGGCCAAATACATGAAGTTTAGCCATAGGTGAACGACTAAAATTTTCCACCGTTTCATCTATATGGATAAGCTTATCTAAAATATCATTTGCTAGATTACCTAACCCCATTTCGGTAATAGAAGTGCCGATGGCTAACACTAACTCAATTTCTGGATTTTTAAATAGATCTCTAGCAGATTGATGCCCAGCATAACCGTATACGCCTCGATAAAGAGGATGACGCTCATTAACCCAGCTTTTTCCCATAGGCCCACTTACAAAAGGTGCATTTAATAACTCCGCGAGCTTTTCGATTTGCTCATAAGCCCGGCCACAGCCATAACCGAGAAACAGTACTATTTTATCTGATGCGACAATTTCTTCAGTTAATTTATCAACTGCTGGCTTATCAACTAACGATGGCCTTTGCATTAAATAATTAACATGAACATTAGGTGACTCATGTGGATATTTAGCTCTTAAAACATCGGATGGAATGCTGATGTGTACCGGACCACAAGGTGATTGTTCGCTTTGCATTAACGCTGAAATGAGTTTTGCTTCTAACTGTGCGGGATGTGATATTAACGAGTTAAACTTACAACAACTTCTTAAAATAGCAACAGTATCAATTGCTGTTTCACTAGAATCTTGTAATGGTTTTTTACCAAACTTAGGCAACGCTGTTTGCGCCGTTATTACCAGCATAGGGCTTTTATCAACATACGCTGATGCAACCCCTGTAACAAGATTCGTTGCCCCAGGCCCTGTTGTTGTACACACTACACCAAGCTTGCCGGTTTCTCGATAATAACCGTCTGCCATAAATGCAGCCGCGCTTTCATGGCGAGCAATAATTGCTTTAGGACCGCCTCTTCTTGCTGAACGAGCGAGTGCATTATAAAAAGGTTCAATGGCACCACCAGGGACACCAAATACGTATTCAACACCTAGTTGATGTAAATATTCGATAATTAAGTCGGCGTAGTCAACCACGTCGGCTTTATATAGCTTAGGCTCATTACTTAACATGCTCATCGATACTCTATTCTTATTATTTTTAAAAATAAGAGGAGTCATTCACAAGAAAAACACCTGTAATTAAGCTTAAATACGCTACCTTTTGTAAATTCCGTGGTTAATTATTGATAATCCATTATAAACAAAGACTTAATATCATTGTTTGGTATTAAAGTTTAATCTCGTTGAATGATAGCTCACTCTTTTAGTAAATTAACCATGTAAAGACAGCATTCATGACCCGACGCTATATTATTATTCTAGCTTTGCTGTCCAACTAACGACCAGTTATCTACTTGACC
>JBNKXM010000408.1:0-2558 GCA_050300315.1 Thalassotalea sp.
CTGAAAACCAGAAAGAAAAAGGCATATATCAGGTGGGCAACAACATGCCTCAATCTTTTCTGTCCACACCAGAAGCTATATACGGTAAGACTAAAATTGTACCGCATCATGCCAGTTAAATCAATATATAATTATCTTTGAACTTGATTATCAATTTTAATCGCCTTTGCGCCACTGGGCTTAAGCCATGTGACGCACTGATAGTAATGTACGCCATTAAACGTTTAGACGTCTATTGACAAAAAGTTAGAATAAATGTTCTAATAACCCCGTCCTTATTTCGGTTGTTCGTTCAATGCACTTAAGCTATTAACGAGCAACTTAATAAGGCCAGAAGAGGAGCGTTAACTAGGTAGTTATCATGAAGAGATCAAACTCTAGTGATTGATAATGATGGAGATTAACGCCGAGGCGATAACATTTTTGATGATGTTATTGTCGGTTGTTTAGGTTGAATCCTAACAATTGTCACCGTATTCGATCTATTGAGCGTATAGATTGAGTGAATAAATGGTGGAGAGCTTCTGGCCTTTGTGAGCCTCTCTTCCACCATGGTAAGTGAGCGTATTACAAACGCCACAAAGTTCTCCGAACAAATAGAGTTCGCGAGAAATGAATCAAACAAATCAATGAAATATTCAACAAACACGGCTGTGGACCGCACTTGTCACACCAATGTTGCCCAATGGCGATATCGATTTTGCCAACCTAAGAATACTTGCCCAGCAACAAGCCGAGGCTGGGAATGGCCTTACTTTACTTGGTAGCACCGGAGAAGCACTGGCATTAACCGCTGACGAACAGCTGACGGTTGTTCAATGTATTATCGAATTATCGTTAAATGTGCCGCTTATGGTGGCGGTTGGCGGTATTAATCTTACGGCACAATTAGCATGGATTGCTCGCTGCAATGACTTAGCTATAGATGCTTACTTGCTCGCTTCGCCAATATATGCCAAACCTGGGGTAGTTGGTTTAACGCAATGGTTTAGCGCCTTACTCGACAAGGCTGAGCGGCCATGTATGATTTACAATGTGCCGTCTCGCAGTGGCGTTAATTTACCTACAGCTGCAATTGAAAATATCCAACATCATCCTAACTGCTGGGCAATGAAAGAAGCCAGCGGTGATTTAACAACCTTTTTAGCATATAGGAAAGCCTGTCCAGAACTCGCCATGTTTAGCGGCGAAGATGCCATGATGCCTTATCTTTATGGCGCAGGCGTCAAAGGGCTGGTTTCTGTTGCCGCAAATATTTGGCCACAAGCGACCCGTCGCTATGTTGATTTAGCGTTATCAGGGCAGCATCAAGGCTTATTTCCTGTGTGGCAAGCAAGTGTTGATGCCTTGTTTCAGGTGGCGAGTCCGATCCCATTAAAAGTCATGATGCATTTAAGCAATTTACTGAATTATCCAACGCTACGTGCACCTTTGACTGAGCTGGAGATAACAGATAATCCGTGGGCGTTAAAAGCATTAATGCAAGCGGATCAAGAAATACGTGCTTGGGATAATAATCACTAAGCAAATAAACCTATCAAAAAACAAATTTTTAATTTATTGGAGTTAAGTAGTCATGAATTGGCAAGAAACGCTAGCACAACTTGAAGCAGGTACTCTGCGCGCAGCTAACCAAGATGAACAGGGTAATTGGCATGCGAATGTTGATGCAAAACAAGCGATTTTAGCGGCATTTAAAGCGGGCGAAAATTGTGTATTTGATGGTATTTATCAGGGATTTGTCGATAAGCACAATTTACCAGCGCGTCAGTTCAGTGTTGAAGATGGTGTGCGTTTAGTGCCGGGCGGTTCTTCGGTTCGTCGTGGTGCCTATGTAGCACCTGGCGTGATTGTTATGCCACCCGCCTATATTAATGTTGGCGCGTTTGTCGATTCTGGCACTATGGTTGACAGTCATGCCTTGATTGGTTCATGTGCGCAGGTCGGTAAGAATGTTCACGTATCAGCAGCAGTGCAAATTGGTGGCGTGTTAGAGCCTATTGGTGCCAGCCCAGTGATTATTGAAGACGACGCTTTTTTAAGTGCTGGCGTGGTGATAGTTGAAGGTATTGTAGTGAAAAAAGGTGCGGTATTAGCGCCAGGGGTCTCATTATCTGCATCTGTACCTGTTTATGATTGTGTTAATCAAGTGATGTTAGAAAAGGGCGCCGATATTCCAGAACGTGCAGTGGTTGTACCGGGTACTCGGCCAATGAAAGGTGAGTGGGCGCAATCACAAGGACTGAATATGGCCTGTGCCTTGATCGTGAAATATCGTGATGAAAAAAGCGATGCGTCGTTGGAACTAGAATCTGTTTTACGTTAATAGGTAGCGATTATGTCGGCAACAAATCAATGGCTTTCAACGCAACTCACTTCGCAGTTGCAGCAGGCGTTTTTAGCCTCACCTGCGACAGCAATCGAAAATGGTTGTTTTGTTTATGATCTTGAACAGTTAAGTGAGCATTTACACACCTTACAACAGCAGGATGTTGTTAAGTTATGGTTTGCGGTCAAAGCAAATCCGTTATCGGAAATCATTCAAACATTAGACCTAT
>JBNKXM010000409.1:0-2548 GCA_050300315.1 Thalassotalea sp.
CGGCAAAACGATAATCAGTAATGCCATAGCTGGCTTTTAGCGGGTCGACAACTTGAATGTAAATAACGCCGTCGACTTCAACATTAACTTCATCCATAGAAAAACACTCTTGTGGCGGTACATCTATGGTTTCTTCTTTAAGATCTTGAATAAACGCCACGCGATCAATAAATGGTAATAACACGTGAAATCCTGCTTCTAACGTGCAACGATAGTTACCTAATCGCTCGACAACATAAGCTGATTTTGTTGGGACTAAGCAAATCGCCTGAATAAATTTTATCGCTAAATATAGGAAGATTGCTGCCCAAATAGCTAACACCACGAGATCGATATTATTAATGTTACTTGGTACCATTATTTTGCTCCCTGTACAGTTTGGCTAACTTTATCCATGCCTTCAAAAAAACCTTCAAGTTTGGCTATTTCCGTTGGAACAACAGAGACATCTGCTGTCTTTAATATGTTACCCGTTTGATTGATAAACTGTTCGAGTAGACGCATTTTTATCGCTTTATCACCACAAGGTTGCGCAGCTGCTTTTGCTATTAAGTCTATGCCTTGAGCGGTAGCTTGCGTCAGTATTTCGATCTCTTGAGCACGACCATGAGCCTCGTTGATTTGTCGCTGTTTATCACCTTCCGATAAATTGATCGCTTCTTGACGTTGACCTTCAGAAAGGTTGATGGTTGATTCTTTTTCAGCAAGGGCTAAGGTGATTTCAGCACGTTTTTGTCGTTCCGCTTCCATTTGCTTTTCTAACGTATGAATGACATTGGCAGATGGCGTGATGTTTCTTACTTCATAGCGTAGCACTTTAATACCCCAAGGATCGGACGCTTTGTCTATCTCTCTGACTATGGTTTCATTTAAGGCATCACGTTCGGAAAACGTTTGGCTTAAACTGAGTTTGCCAATTTCAGAGCGCATGGTGGTTTGTGCTAAATTAACGCTGGCGCGACGATAATCTTCGATTCCATAACTGGCTTTTGCGCCATCCATAACTTGGATATAGACCAGACCGTCGACATTAATTTGAATATTGTCGCGTGAGATACAACTTTGTGAGGGAATGTCTAATACTTGCTCTCGAGTTTCGTGTCGATAGGCAACACGGTCAATAAAGGGGATCAAAAAATGTAATCCCGGTTGCATCACCGCACGAAACTTTCCTAATCGTTCGATCACACAAACTTCCTTCATTTGCACAATTAGCACGAGTTTTAACAAGATAAATAATAGTGCTAAGAACGCAAAGGTGAATGTCGCTAACATAGTGACTCCTAAAATCTGATACGTTTAATGGTTGGTAGGGATTATTTTATTGGCTCAACAACCAATGAAATATTGTCTTTACATACAATGATGGCATGGCTGCCAGCCGCTATTTCCGAACCATCACTGAGCGCAGTCCAAGTGGTTCCTTGGTAGCTAACACGCCCTGCATGGGTGCCAGGGCCAATATTTTCGGTAACAATAACTTCTTTGCCAAAGATATCTAATTCTTCATAAACATTACCTATGGTTTGTTCGCCTTTGAAGAATTTTTCGGTAAAGAAATACAGCACAAATAGTAAGATTGAAGCAAAGATAAACCAAGCGGTTAGGGTGATCACCCAAGTATCAAGCAGTTGTTGCTGGACACCAATAGCAACTAATAACGACGCAATACCTAAGTTAAGTAGGATCCCCCCAGGAACGAAAATTTCGAGGCAAGAAAAGAGAATGGCTAGGACAATCCAAGTTTCAAAATACAAAATATATTCCACTGATAACTCCTTGTTAAAACCCAGTTTGGAATGTTTATAATTTAGCGTGCTACGCTGGTTCTCTTTTACCAAATAGCATAGCACAAAGTAAATAAAATGTTTCCAAGCTGTAATTTTAACGTTAGCAGTGTTGACATATTATGTCAAAGATAAAAAGAACACTAATGTTCTTTTTAGTTATTTTTTGGCGCTAGGTGCGATTATTGAAACTGACTAGCGACGTCTCTATGCTCAAGCTTAGTGGCTAGCGGGCGCAGAATACCTTCGGCAATGATCGCCGCGTATAAAATGATCAGTAAGTTAACGGCAAATGCGCTGAAAAATATCGTCTCTTGTGCGATTGCTTCCGCGCTTGAGAAAATAGCAATTGTGCCAATGAGCGTTGCTATCAGTGAACCGCCATAAATAAAAATGATTTGCTTTTTTAAAATGATCGATAGAAATTCACTTGCTGGCGTATGTTTAATTTCATTGGTAAATACGTAGCGTAGACCAATAATTGACTTAATTAAACCATGGGGGCCAAAGGCAATTACGGTCGATGAATAGGTGAATAAAATTAAAAACAGTACATCGTAAAAATCGGCAAACATACCTAAATCGCCACCTAAAAGAATAAGCATTAAAATCGCGCCACTAACTACACATAAAGCTAAAAAACTTTGCATCATATTTTTCCTTTTCCAATTAACATCAGGGGTTGAGGAAACAGGAAATAATTCTTTAGGAGATATGTTAAATGCGGCAGCTAGGGCTAATTGTGTCTCGGCTGAACTGTT
>JBNKXM010000410.1:0-2543 GCA_050300315.1 Thalassotalea sp.
AATTGCTTGACCTGTGCCCATCACCTGCAACTCACGCTTGAACGGATAAATGTCGTTACTGGCAGTTCGCACCGCGGCATGGCGTTCGTCTTCATTACCTAACGCCATCGTTATCTCCGTAAACATTGATTAATAGATCACCATCCTATGGTTTTATTGTTGCATATGCAACAACTATTAATGGGCGAAGTTGGGTAAATATTTTATTTATTCAGATAAGGTGATAGAGTTTCTAAAACTATTGCTTAGATAGGCATTGTATTATTAATAAGTCAGCTCGTAGTCAAGCATTTGAATTAACAGATGAAATAGATAATCCTTTAGATCTTACCAATCATCTGCCGTTTCGTATTGCCGTTGTCAGTAACTTATTGGCGTTAAATCGCGATTGGAAAATTCGTAACTTGTCTGATCTTGATCCGCGCGAAATGAGGGTGTTGTTAAATATCGGTTCTTATATGCCGGTAAAATCTGCCGATATTGCTTACCAATCGCGTTTAGATTCGTACACGGTTAGTCGTGCAGTTAAAAAATTGCTGTCACTGAACCTTATTGAATCTCAGCCAGACAGTGTGAAGAAAAATGTTAAAAATTTACTGTTAAATGATAAAGGTCGAGAGTTGTATCAACGCGTCACTGCGGCGATGGATAAACGTTCTAAACAACTTGAAAGTGTATTGTCGGCAGATGAGTTAGCTCAATTTTATCGGATGTTAACTAAAGTGGAGAACAAGGCTGAGCAACTGCTAGCCGAACAAGCGTTAGATTTAATCGATAGTGGTTTAGAGGCGCCTGCCGATCAACGAGAGTTAATTCGTTGGTATAAAAAAAGTTCTTCGTAGTTTTTGGTGCGCTTTTTATTATCTAGCTGGTGACATTAGATCACACTTTTTCAACTATGTTCTATTATTAATAAACTAGCTGTAATAGTCAGAGCCATGCTTAAACATATTTTATCCATTATTTTTTTACTTGTTTGTACAACTTCGGTTGCCAATGAACAAGTTGTTTTGCAATTGAAATGGAAGCATCAGTTTCAGTTTGCTGGTTTTTATGCTGCTATAGCGCAAGGCTATTACCAAGCGGCAGGCTTTGATGTTACGATTAGAGAGCGAGATCCAAAAACGTCCCCGGTTGATGATGTTTTATTAGGCAAAGCAACGTTTGGTGTTTCTGATTCCAGTATTGTCTTGCATCGCATGGAAAATAAGCCTGTTGTTGTTTTAGCGAGTATCTTTCAACATAGTCCCTTAGTCTTAGTCAGTTTAGCTTCGTCTAATATTAGAACACCAGAAGATCTGCTTGGAAAAAGAGTAATGTATCAAAAAGGTGTTGATGGTGCGGCGATCACAGCGATGTTTTCTTTATTGTCTATTGATGAAACTCAGTATCAATATTTCCCACATAGCTTTGATGACAATGCCTTGACGCGCAATGAAGTTGACGTAATTTCTGCGTATATTACCAACCAACCTAAGTGGTATGAATCACAAGGTTATCAAGTCAATATTATTGAACCAATCAATTATGGTGTCGATTTTTATGGTGACTTGTTGTTTACTTCTCAAGATTATGTTGAAAAATCTCCAGAGCGAGCAGTAGCGTTTGCTAAAGCAAGCGTTAAGGGCTGGCAATATGCGTTGGCACATCAGGAAGAAATAGCGACACTCATTTTTAATCAGTACAGTCAGCGTAATTCTATTGATCATCTGCTCTATGAAGCAAAATATACCGAACGATTGATCACCTCGAAATTAATGCCGATAGGCACAATTTTTGAGGAACGATTTAAACGTATCGCCAATATTTATACTGATTTAGGGATGGCAGAAAATCGTTCGATTGATGGTTTGTTTATTTCTCATTATCTTGATAACCAAGAAATAAGCTATTTGAGGTATCTGTATTTTATTCTCGGTGTTACCGCTTTGTTAGTGTTTTTGCTGTTTGCCTTAACTATGTTCAATAAACGGTTGAGGGAGAGAGTTAAAGATAAAACACAAGTTTTATTTCAAACCAATGAAAAACTCGCCGAAAAAATTAATGTGATTGCAAAGCAAAATGCAGAACTATCAGAGCAAAAACGTCAGGCAGAACTTGCTAATCGGGTAAAGAGTGAGTTTGTTGCCAATATGAGTCATGAAATTAGAACCCCGCTCAATGGTATTTATGGCTCATTGCAACTGTTAGGACAAGAACAACTCTCTGAAGAAGGTCAGCTATTAGTATCAAACGCCATTAGTTCGGGCAGAAGTTTATTAACGATAATCAATGATGTGCTCGATTTCTCGCAAATTGAAGCGGGTAAAATCAATATTGAACATTATCCCTTTAATTTACATAGCCAAATTGAAATATCACTTAATGACATCGCTCAACAAGCTAAGCAGAAAAATTTAACACTAGATTGTCATTATAAACAACTGCATCCGCATTGGTTTGGTGACGCTGACCGTGTTAAGCAAATCTTAGTTAACTTGTTATCTAACGCGGTTAAATTTACTGAACATGGCGAGGTGACGTTAGGTTGTGAACAAGTCATT
>JBNKXM010000411.1:0-2539 GCA_050300315.1 Thalassotalea sp.
TTATCACCTTGTTACTTTATGCTGGCTATGCAGTTAGCAGTCGCTCTAGCGCCCAAATATCTTCAGCAAACATAGCATTACAAGCGGTTAAACAAGCCGACCTCGACATTTATGCCAGTGCCTATGGTGAACTGGCATCTGCCAGTGAAAGACTATTAACCGCGCCTGCTCAGGGTAAGGTTTCTGCTATTTTGATCAGACCTGGTACTAAGGTTAAACCAAATTCCATTATTGTCGTGCTCTCTAACCCTAAACTCGAACAAGAAGTAACGGATGCCAAAGGTCAACTGGCTAATCTAAACGCGCAATTGGCAGCATTTAAGTATGAACAACAAAATCAACGTTTAAATTATCAAAGTAATATTGCAGACATTGAGGCCGAAGTTGAAAAAGCTCAACTAGAACTTTCGGTTAATAAAAACCTCCAAACACTTGGTGTTGCTTCAAAAATAGAATTACAACGCGCAGAACTCGCAGTCAAACAACAAACTAAACGCTTAAGTTTTGAACAAAAAAAATATCAGCAGTTTGTTGAAATGCAAGGTTTTCAGCTTACGCAACGAAAAATTAGTATTGACCAGCAAATAGCTAAAGTGAATATTTTGCAACAACAACTCGATGATATGCAGGTCAAAGCAGACATCGATGGCACATTACAATCGCTGGACGTTGCACTTGGTCAAAGTGTTAATTTAGGCGAAGCCATAGCTAAAGTTGGCAGTGATACTAATTTAATCGCTAAATTGCGTCTTCCACAATATCAAGCCGATCAAATTGATCTTGGCGCCGATGTCACTATTAATACCACTAAAGGTTTGATAACTGGCAACATCTCAAGAATTGAAAGTATTGTCACCGATGGTTCCGTGCTGGCAGAAGCAACCTTAAGCGGCGAGCTCACTTCTAATGCTAGACCATCTTTAGGTATTTCGGCTCAGATTTTTCTCCGTCATCAAGAACAAGCACTTTATATTCAACAAAGTGTCGGTTTTAGGCCTCGCAGCAAATTATCTGCTTTTGTCAAAACAAGCGCATCCAAGCTAGAAAAACGCGATATCACCTTAGGAGATCTGTCAAAAGACAAAATATTAGTGCGTCACGGTTTACAAGGAGGCGAGCTATTAGTGACCAATGACATGGAATCATATCAAGCATTTAGCTACATCGACATTAACGAATAAGGACCAAAAATGAAACAACTATTAACAATGAAAAATATTCACAAACATTATCAAGGACAACAAATAGAAACTCATGCTTTACAGGGCGTTTCTCTCGATATCTTTCAAGGAGAATTTGTTGCTATTACTGGCCCGTCAGGCTGCGGTAAATCAACGCTACTTGCTATTATGGGGCTAATGGATACCGCCGATGAAGGGCAATATACCTTAGCAGAGATTGATACCTCAGGGCTGAAAACCGATCAGCGTACTCAGATCAGAAATCAGCACATTGGTTTTGTTTTTCAATCATTTAATCTGATCGACAGCCTTAGTGTTTTTGAAAATGTCGCCTTGCCACTCGAACACAGAAACTGCAAAGCTCAAGAAATAAAACAGCGAGTTGAACAAGTGCTGCAACAAGTAGATATGCTGTCACGTCGCGATCATAAACCTACGCAACTTTCTGGCGGACAACAGCAAAGAGTAGCGATTGCTCGTGCCTTAGTCGGTACGCCAGATCTGATCTTAGTGGATGAACCTACTGGTAACCTCGACAGCACAAATGGAGACCAAGTAATGGTATTACTAGAGCAATTGAACAAAGACGGTGCCACCATTGTTATGGTAACACACGATAGTCGATATTCACGCTGTGCCAGTCGGCAGATTAAGATGCTTGACGGACAAATCATTGCACAACAAGTGCTTCAGGGGGTGGCATGAGCTTACTTAAGAAATCTCTTGTAACTGGGATCGCGCGGATATTTACTTTGCCTCGACTTAGCATCCCTTTGATCGCTAGTTTAGGTTTAACGTTAGGCGCAGTTTTATGCGTCGTTGCTATGGTCAGCGCCTTGCTTATAAAGCCCTTAGATGGTGTTCGAGATGAAAACCAGCTATTTACCTTAGAAATTGATTTAGTCATTAATAACCAAATGCGTATTCCCTATTGGGACTTCAAACGACTTGCTAACTTTAATGAGGCGTTCAAAGACTTAGGTATTTGGGGCGGAATAAGTGCTGCGCGTTCAAATGTTTCTATCAAGGATAGCAATTTAGCGGTTACCGCTTTTACGGCCTCTAACAATATCTTAGAAGTATTAGGAACCGATTTAGTTAAGGGGCAAGAGCTCAACATCGAGAATCCTGACAAACTTATTTGGATTTCAAATAGTTTATGGCAACGACAGTTTTCTGGTCTCAGTTCAGCCATTGACAGCACTATCGATGTTAATGGCCAAAAGTATACAATCGCCGGCATAATTGAAGACCTAATGTCTATTACCAGCAATGAACCTATCCTCAACGATCAAATATGGTTTATAAAAAACTTACCAGAAGCACTGAAAAAATCAGAAGATACAAATATAACTGGC
>JBNKXM010000412.1:0-2526 GCA_050300315.1 Thalassotalea sp.
TAGCTCATCGCCCTGGGGAGCACCAGTGCTATTTGTGGATAAGAAGGATGGAACTCAACGGATGTGCATCAATTATTGATTATTGAATGAGGTCACCATTAAGAATAAATATCCATTGCCCCGCATCGACATTTTTTTCGATCAAATGCTTATCCGGCCAATGTGGAGGATTTTGCGGTTTTAGCCAATGATATTGTCCTTTTGCTAGATCAATAAGGTGAATGTGTGGATCTATGATCTTCAAGCTATTCACCTTACTGTACCGTGTAACCACCATCAATGACTTGTAAACTGCCGGTAATAAATTGCGCGTTATCTGAGGCTAAAAACAAGACTAATTGCGCAACTTCTTCTGGCTGTCCAAGGCGATTTAACGGCTGCAATGCCGCTTCTTCTTGATGGACGCTCGCTTTATCTGCACCTGAGCGCTGACAGTAGTTATCGATAGCCTGATGATACAGTGGCGTTTCTATGGTGCCAGGACACACTGCATTAGCGCGAATATTAAACTGGGCATAATCTAATGCGGTGGTTTTTGCGATGGAAGCAAGTGCCGCTTTGCTTAAGTTGTAGGCAAAAGAATTGTGTTTTGCCACTAACGCTTGATCAGAAGCGATAACGATAATGGCTCCTTGGCGTTGAGCTTTCATGCTAGGTAATACCGCTTGAATGGCCGAAAAGGCACTTTTAACATTGATATTAAAAACGTTTGTTAACTCGGCTTCACTGGTATTTTCAATATTGGCGGAAAAATGAATACCGGCATTTGACACTAAAACATCAATGCTGCCACGTTTGGCTACTGATGCTATTATTGCTTGAACTTGTTGATGATCGGTAACATCACAGTGATGAAATTCACCATAATTACTTTCTTTTAGATCTAAGTTCACCACATGATAATCGTGTTCAAGAAATAATTTAACGATACTTAGGCCAATACCAGAACTACCACCAGTGACAATACAGGTTTTTTTCATAATCAATTTGTGCAGATATTTTCTAATATCATACCTTGTCTTGACTAGCTCGGCTAGAGAGTCGATTAGGTAATGCTATGATGTTTATTCGTTTCTAGGAATGCTAATGGTAAAACAGGCACCACCTAAGTTAGAGTGCGAGATGGTACATTTACCCTGATGCCAATCGCAGGCTTTTTGCACAATAGCAAGCCCTAAACCATAGCCACCTTGGTTTTTATCTCTGCTTCTCTCAACACGAGAGAAGGGTTCAAATAAGCTCTGCCAATATTCAGGGGCAATGCCTTTACCGTCATCTTCAACGCAAATTTCAAGGGTTTGAGCGGTTAAACCTGCGCTAATCGCTATGTTGTGTTTTGCGTAACGTAAGGCATTTGTGATCAAGTTTTGACAAGCTCGCTCGAGTAGCTCGCCGTTACAGCGAATTTCAATATCATTTGGAATGTTGCCGATAATCGTGATGTTGGAGGTGCGATGATGTTTTTCTATTTGATTGTTGAGTAGCTCACTAATATTGGCTTGGCTTTGATGTTTTTCTTGACATAGGTGTTCGATACGAGAATAACTCAGTAGTTCATCAATCAGAGTTTCAATCTCAACGATGTCTTGTTCAATTGCTTGTTGTTGCTCTTCTTCAATATTTTTAAGCATAGCAAATGAAAAGCGTAACCTTGACAGCGGGGTTCTAAGTTCATGAGAGACGGCATTCACTAGTTGTTTTTGCTCGTTAATTAAATACTTGATCCGCGCGGCCATCTGATTCACCGTTTTAACAATTGCTGCAATAGGTGAGCGGCTTTTTGGTGGTTCTTCAGCTAATTCTTGATGGTTATCAATGGCATGAGCCAACCTAGTTAATTGTTTAAGATCGTTCCAAATAGGACGAGTCCATAACGCGATGACTACAGCTAATAGCACATATGAAAGGACTAAAATGGTGATTTTCAAATAAGTGGGAGCGACGTCGTGTTCGAACGGCCCTATCTGTAACAGTTGATTGTTAATGGCCGTTTTTACATAGATAAAATGACGCTGTTGCAGATCATAAAGTGATACCGCTTTACCTAAGTTGAGTTGCTGCTGTTGTTCTGGTAACCATGCAATATCATTTGTCGAGATCAGTTGCAGTGTTAAACCATGATTATTCAGTTGAGTGAGCTGTTGCTTATCTGTGATAAGTTTGCCAAGTTGTTCACTTAAGGTGATGGTGTTTAATTGTTGTTCACTTTCGTGGCTATTTAACCGCTGCCATATTGCTTCAGATGCTAAGTTAATCGTGAAAATGGCAACAATTACTACCAAGTACAGGCTGACAAACAAGCGCAGCATTAGCAACTTTCCTGAAGATTGTTATCGCTACCCCATGCGGTACTGCTAAATAAATAACCTTTGCCCCAAACGGTGATAATTTTATAAGGATTATCGCTATCATCATGCAGTTTTTTTCTTAGCCTTGAAATACGCACATCAACGCTGCGATCTAAACCGTCGTATTCGCGCCCGATCATTTGTTGATGAACATAGTCACGGCTTAGTGGTTCGCCGG
>JBNKXM010000413.1:0-2514 GCA_050300315.1 Thalassotalea sp.
CATAAAAAACAATCAGTTGCTCAAACTAACGCGTTGTCGTTGTCTGTTTTGGCAGTTATAAATGAATTAAACACATTAAATTTTGGAGATGTTTTTGAAAAAAATAGTATATGTACTGATCGCTTTAACAATAGCTTACTTTATAAATGCTAGGTTTATTGAGTTAGCGTATTCGTTAGGTTTTGCTGAATTAAAAAAAGAAGTAGTCTTGATTAATGATGAAAAATTGAAAGTTAAATGTCATGCGTATGCACTTGGCTGGTTTGACGAAGTGAAGTTAGAAAACAACTTTCAAATGTGTATCAATGAGCATCAAGCTAAAGGCTATAAAATTGTTGAAAAGACAAACGCATAACAAATGAGCGTAAGTATATTTACTGTCATTTGTTTTAGGTAAATAGTAATGACTTAATTGGAGAGTCACAGCATGGAAGAAAATTTTGCAAACCGGGTCACTATCATCCAAGCATTGGAAGAATGTAAACAAAAGCCAAAAATATTTATCGCTTATGCTTGTTGTATCCTAACCTTGTTTTTAGTCCATTATTTTTATTTTCAAACAGAGATGTTTAGTAATTATCTGGGCTTGTTATATATTTTTGCGTTAGGAGTGGCAAGGGAAGGTTATGCACGTAGTGTTAAACTAAATAGTCGAGTTAATGACTTAATTGAAAAGATGAATCTCGAATAAGGCATCGATAAATAATAGCGTAGTTAGCCCATGAAAATTACGCTATTTTGTCGTATTGCTATTCTTAAAAGCTTTTTTATACGTACGGATTAAGTATGGAATTAAATCGTTTTTAAATCGTAATAAGTGAATACGAAAATACTTTCCGATAAAGCGCCTATTAAGACCTCGCAGAGTTAAATCTCAACTATACTTTTTATTCATTTCAATGATTGAGGGATTTAACATGCCAAAATATGTAATTGAAAGAGCGCTCGAAGGAGCAGGAAAGTTATCTGGTGATGATTTACAAGGGATTTCTAGAAAATCTTGTGATGTGCTAGAAGCGTTGGGCCCTAAAGTTCAATGGGTAGAGAGTTATGTTACCGATAATAAAATTTACTGTGTTTACATTGCGCCGGATGAAACGTTAATTAGAAAACATGCTGAAATGGGGGAATTTCCAATAACCAGCATTAGTAAAGTAACCACAATTATCGATCCGACTACATCAGAGTAACAACAAGCTTGTTTGATAGATTAAATATTCCAGCATAAACGCATGTTTTGTATGTGTTTAGCTCATCATTAGCTTGCAGGCGTTGAGTGGGTAGCTGACAAACAAATAGAGGAGATAACATCATGAAACAGTTAGTATATTGCTATGTTTCCGCACTTTTATTTACGGTTGTCGCTATCGCTCATTTTATTCGACTCATCAATGGTTGGTCTGTGCAAATCAACGGTACTGATATTCCGTTAACCGTGTCGTGGTTTGGGGTTGCCATTCCAGCGATATTAGCGTTTTGGGGCTATCAAACAGCAAAGCATGCAGGTGATTAATCACTTTTATCACTGAAAAAATAATAACATAAAAACAAGGAGTTAAAATGTCGAATAACTGGAAATGTCCTAAATGTGATTGCCGGGACTATGAAACCGATACCATAGCAACTACAGGGAGTGGTTGGTCAAAAATATTTGATATGCAAAATCGAAAATTTACTGCTGTCACCTGTACTAACTGTACTTATACAGAATTCTATCGTGGTAAAACCAGCACCTTAGGTAATGTTTTTGATTTGTTCACCAATTAAGTTAGTCAGTAATATATGGGGCGCAAACATTCTATTTGCGCTTATCTTTGCATACTTCTCATAAGTTCTTACATTTTAATCACAGTTAACAAGAGCAAAATACCTTGAACTAACGTAAGTTAACTTAAGAGTTTTCTCAAAATTTAATTACTAACATTTATTAGGGCATGTTGTTAGCTTGTGAATTGCTTTTGTCTACACGATACATTGGAGCAGATATGAATACAGAAATGGTGAAGCAATATAGAACCTTATGGCTGAGTTTGGTTACCTTGCGTGTTGGTATTGCTGGTTTATTTATGGCACATGCTGTGGTGCGAATTTTTAACGGCACCATTCCACGCTTTGCCGAGTTTATGGGCAACTTAGGTTTTGCACAGCCATTGTTAGTGGTGTGGTGTATCACGTTATTTGAAATAATTGGTGGTGTCTTACTGATAGTAAATATTGGTGTGCGCTACCTTGTCTGGGGATTTGTTTTGATTGCTTTGGGAGGCATAGTTTTGATCCATGCAAGCTTTGGCTGGTTTGTTGGAGAGCATGGTACTGGCGGCAGTGAATATAGTGTTTGCTTACTGCTTGGCTTGTTTGTTATTGGCGCGGCAAATTCCATTGCGACTAATAGAAAGACATTAACTGTATCCAATAATTAAGCGGTAAAACGCGTCAGTGATAATAGCGAAATTAAACATTGAACTAACGACTTGAACTAAAGCGTTTATTTAAGGTTTTATTCCAGTAAAACAG
>JBNKXM010000414.1:0-2512 GCA_050300315.1 Thalassotalea sp.
GAGTGAACTCTTGTCTTCATTAGAAATATTATTTTATCTCGCAGCTTTAATAGCTATCGTTGCCAGTATCAAAGTGGTGACACAAAAAAATACTGTGCATGCCTTGTTGTATTTGGTGGTTTCATTATTAGCGGTTGCGGTCTGTTTTTATTTAATGGGCGCGCCGTTTGCCGCTGGTTTGGAAGTGATAGTGTATGCAGGTGCGATTTTGGTGTTATTTGTTTTTGCCATCATGCTATTTGGTTTAAAGCAAGATGAACTGAAATATGCGCCACAAAATAGAGGAATTTCCCCTTGGTTGGTACCGAGCATACTCGCCCTGTGTTTATTGGTTGAGATCTTAGTTGCCATTGATAATGCCGATGTTCAGCAGCGGCTCAATGCTACTGTGGTCAGTTCTAGGCAAGTGGGCATTTTATTGTATGGCCCATATTTACTGGCGGTTGAAATCGCGTCATTTTTGTTATTAGCCGGCTTGGTTGCTGGTTATCATTATGCAAAACCAGAAGGTCAGGGAGGTCACTTATGAGCACAATACCATTAACCCATGTGTTGATTTTCGCTTGCATACTGTTTCTGATCGGCTTTGTTGGTGTTGTCGTGCGCAAAAATACCCTTTTTATGTTGATGAGCCTAGAGGTGATGCTTAACGCCGTTGGAGTCGCGTTTATTGGTGCAGGCAGTGTTTGGCAAGAAGCCGATGGCCAAGTGATGTTTATTCTGATTTTAACACTTGCAGCAGCCGAGGTGGCGGTTGGCTTGGCGTTGTTAATACGTATGCAGCATATGTTTAAGTCTCTCGATATTGACTGTTTAAGTCAGTTAAAGGGGTAAAAGAATATGATGCTTAGTCTGTTACCCGTTTATCCGCTGCTCAGTTTTTTATTGCTGATTACGTTAAGCAAGCAGTTATCTTGGCGACAAGTTAGCGTGTTGAGTGTTGGTTCGATGTTGCTCTGCGCTCTGAGTAGTTTATGGTTAGCGCATAGTTTAGCGAGCGTCCCAGAAGGGGTTATAGTTGCACATTTATGGCGATGGTTTTCACTAAGCTCTGGCGATCATTTTGCTAGTGTAAATGTCAGTTTTTATTTAGATGCGCTATCTGCCGTAATGATTTGTGTAGTGTCTGGTGTCGGTTTTCTTATTCATTTATTTGCTTGTATCTATATGAAAGATGACGACAATTTCAGTCGTTTTATGGCCTATATGAATTTGTTTATCGTTGCTATGTTGGTGCTTGTGCTTGCTGATAATTTAGTGCTGCTCTATTTAGGCTGGGAAGGCGTTGGCTTATGCAGCTTTTTATTAATTGGTTTTTGGTATCATGAAAAGGCAAACGTGCTGGCGGCGCGTAAGGCGTTTATTGTCACCCGTGTCGGTGATACCGCGATGGCAATCGGCTTATTTTTATTATTTCGCGAGTTAGGTTCACTCAATATTATGCAAGCGAGCGAGCTGGCAACGGCAAAATGGCAAGTAGGTAACTCGCAAGTTTATTGGATTTGTTTATTACTTTTAGGCGGCGCAGTAGGTAAATCGGCGCAATTGCCATTACAAACTTGGTTACCCGATGCGATGGCCGGTCCAACACCTGTGAGTGCATTGATCCATGCGGCAACTATGGTAACTGCTGGGGTATATCTGATCGCTAGGATGAATGGTCTCTTTTTACTTAGCCCTGAAGTGATGCATTATGTTGCTTGGGTTGGTGCGGCGACCTTGTTACTTGCGGGATGTGCGGCGTTAGCTCAAACTGATATTAAGCGGGTGTTAGCATATTCAACCATGAGCCAAATTGGTTATATGATGCTGGCATTAGGGGCAGGTGCTTGGTCGGCAGGTATTTTTCATTTAATGACTCATGCGTTTTTTAAAGCCTTGTTGTTTTTAACCGCTGGCGCAGTCATTTATGCACTTCATCACCAACAAAATATCTTTAAGATGGGCGGCTTATTAAAAAGGCTACCATTTGAGTCAGCCTTGTTTATTGTTGGACTTATTTGTTTAATGGCTTTGCCTGGCACATCGGGCTTCTTTTCAAAAGAAGCGATTATTGGTGCACTTTGGTCGTCACCAACCGCAGGTGAGGCACTTTGGTGGTGTGCAATTGTTGGCGCCTTATTAACCAGTATTTACAGTTGCCGCTTGTTTTTCCTTGCGTTTCTTGGTGAAGCGCGTTTTGAGCAGGCCTTGCATCAATCCCCAAGTTTATTACTTAAAGGCTCATTGGTAGCGTTGGCGTTTTTGTCATTAATAGGTGGCCTGTTAGCACCTGATTTTGGCCAACTTTTTCAACTAAGCACCCATAGCGCCACTATCGAACAATCACTCGAACCTCATTGGTTGCATGTTGTTGCTATTGCGACACCATTTGTAGGTATTATTTTTTCTTGGTTTTATTTTAGTACCTATCGAAGCAATAATGTTGATGCTATTGCAAAAGCCGATATGGCTTTAGCTCACAGCCCTGTTAAACAGTTTGCGTTATTTGGACTAGGTTTTGATTGGCTGT
>JBNKXM010000415.1:0-2509 GCA_050300315.1 Thalassotalea sp.
TTTACCCGGCGCCGCATATATCAGCGGCTTAGACAGCATTTGGCTCGCCATCGGCTTAGTGGTGGGGGCTTATGTTAATTATCAAATTGTCGCGCCAAAACTGAGAATTTATACCGAGATCGCAGATGATTCACTCACCATACCTGAATTTCTTTCCAAACGTTTCGCGTTGGATAAAGGCCAGATACGCATCGTATCATCATTGATCATTATTTTATTTTTCACTGTCTATACCGCGTCAGGTTTAGTTGCTGGTGGAAAGCTATTCGATTCCGCTTTTGGCCTGAGCTATAACTTAGGTATCTTTGCCACTGTCGGTATCGTTGTACTTTATACGGTAATGGGCGGTTTTCTCGCGGTCAGTATCAGTGACTTTGTCCAAGGTATCATCATGTTGATCGCTCTGATCGCTGTGCCAGTAATGACATTTACTCAACTTGATTTAAGCCAGCCATCGTTATTTTCACAAGATTTTGCTATCGATGTCAGTCACTTTGAAATTATCGGTGCATTAAGCTTACTAACTTGGGGATTAGGCTATTTTGGTCAGCCTCATATCATCGTAAGATTTATGGCGATAAACAGTCATAAAAACTTACCAAAAGCTAAAAACATCGGCTTGTCGTGGATGACGCTATCTATAATCGGTGCGCTGGCAACAGGTGTTCTTGGCGCGAAATTTATTAGCCAAAGCGAAGCTACTATCGGCGATCCTGAAACGATTTTCATCTACTTATCACAACTATTATTTCACCCGTTTATCGCAGGTTGGGTACTTGCCGCAATTTTGGCAGCGATCATGAGTACCATATCGTCACAATTGTTGGTGTCGTCCAGCTCGTTAGTTGAAGATATTTATAAAACATATGCTAAACGCACACCATCAGCTAAAGCGTTACTAACGATACGTCGCCTTTGCGTGATCTTAGTCGCCATAGCAGCATCACTCATTGCCATGGACAGCTCAAGTAGTGTACTGAATTTAGTATCTAACGCATGGGCAGGATTCGGCGCCGCGTTTGGTCCACTGATTATTTTAAGTCTATGGTGGCCAAAATTAACTCATAAAGGCGCAATCGCAGGTGTTGTTGTTGGCGCTCTGACCGTGATCATTTGGTCATATCTGCCACTGTTAGCCAATCAACAAACATTAAGCTCAGTGTTTTATGAATTATTACCAGGCTTTGCTGCCAGTACATTAGCCATAGTAATCGTCAGCATGAAGACCAAACAGCCAAGTGAAACAGCATTGGATTTATTCACTAGCGCATCACGTAAATTAGTCAACGGTTAATTAAGCAAATAATTTATTAAGGATTGATTGTGACATTTAAAAATTGGCAAACAATAGTAATTAAAGTTGGCAGCGCATTAATCGCGCCAACGCAAAATGGTTGTAGTAGTCAATACTTGTTGAGTATTGCAAACTTTATCGTCCGTTGTCGGTTATCTGGAATAAAAGTGGTACTGGTTTCTTCAGGCTCTGTTGCCGCTGGTGCACACTTATTTAATCAAGCAGAAATCGACGCAGACAATATCGTTATTAAAAAGGCAATGGCCGCTGCTGGTCAGTCAGAAATGATGGCCACTTGGGACAGACTTTTTGATTTCCCGTCTGCGCAATTATTACTTACCCATGGCGACTTGCGAAACCGTGATCGATACGAAAGTATTCGAAACACCATAGACACCCTGCTAAGTAATAACATTTTACCGATAGTCAATGAAAACGACGCGGTCACCACTGATAAGCTAAAAGTTGGTGATAATGATAACCTCTCGGCAATGGTTGCCACGGCAGCGCACGCTGACGCGTTAATCATTTGCTCTGATATTGATGGCTTGTATGATGCCAATCCTCAGCTAAATAACGATGCTGAGTTGATTTCAGATGTCTACCAAATTAATGATGACATCTACGCTATGGCAGGCGGTGCAACAAGTGGTGTAGGTACTGGCGGCATGAAAACAAAAATTCAAGCGGCTGAAAAAGCCATGTCTCATGGCATAGATACCTTCATCGTCAACGGCTTTAATGAACAAAGCTTTAACAGCTTGCTTAAAGGTGAAAACCCTGGCACCCACTTTTACCCGCATAAAGATCCACTGCTCGATGGTGTGCATTGGATGCGACACACCACTCGGGTTCAAGGTGAGTTGATCGTCAGTGATCATTACCAAATCAGCGCCAACCAGTCGGCTGACATTTTAGATATTGATGACTTGCTCAGTGTCAAAGGCAACTTTTCATCGGGTGACACTGTACTACTGAGAAAAAACAATGGCGAGAAATTAGCTAAGGTCAAAACCAATTACAGTAGTTGCCTACTCAATTTTGTCGCGGGCAGCGACAATCAAGATTTTTCCGAACAATTAGATAGAACGCATGAACCAATTCTTTCAAAACAGTTTATTGCGTTAATGGAGTCTTAATGAATTTAGTAACAACAATTGCCAAACAAGCGGCACAAGCCGCAAAAGTAATAGCAATTCAGTCAAGCGAAACCAA
>JBNKXM010000416.1:0-2503 GCA_050300315.1 Thalassotalea sp.
CTAAGGTGAATGTCACTGAATTTGCAAAGTGGAGCTTGAACGGTAGTTCACTAATGAGTGCGGAGCTGACGTTTAAAGGTACTGAAGATGCGGTTTATCAACTAAAAAATATCGCTAACAATACCGGTGAAATGTTAGTTTCAGTAACCTATGACGATAAAGTTGCTGTAGTAAAAATCATTGTAGAATAACTTTGTAACTTCTGATTGTTTTTACATTTGATCAAAGTATAAAAAATGAGCCTAAATTTTAGTTAATACTACCTAGGCTCTATTTTCATACGAGATAAGATACTCTTTAAAAGCTTATCGCCTCGTTAAAATTACACCCGTTTCAACATGATGGGTATAAGGGAATTGATCAAATAACGCGATGCTTTGAATTTTATGAGTATTAAGCAAGGTTTTGAGATTGTCTTTTAGTGTTTCAGGGTTACATGAAATATAAATAATGTCATTGAAACGGCTGACTAATTCGACACTATCAGGATCAAGACCGGCTCGAGGTGGGTCAACAAGTACGGTATCATAACCATAACTGGACAGATCAAAGTTTTCTAACCGTCTAAATTTTCGCTCATTATTCATTGCCTGGCTAAATTCTTCACTCGACATCCGAATAATATCGATATTGTCGATGTTATTTTGGGCTATGTTGATTTGTGCCGATTTAACTGAGGTTTTTGATATTTCGGTGCCCAATACTCGATCAAAGTTTTGTGCAAGTGCAATACTGAAATTGCCATTGCCACAATAAAGCTCAACTAAGTCGCCACCTTTGTCTTTTGTTGCTTGTTGCGCCCATAACAACATTTGCTCGTTTACTTTGGCATTAGGCTGAGTAAAACTATTTTCTACTTGCTGATAAGTAAATTGTTTGTCGCCAACGCTAAGCTGTTCGGTAACAAAATCTTGTCCAATGATTAATTTCTGTTTCTTAGCACGGCCGATAATATTCACCGGACAAACACGTGATAACGTGACTTTTAATTGTTGTGCTTGCTGCTGCCATTGTTCGTCGAGTTGCTTGTGATAAAGTAAGCTGATCACAGCTTCGCCGCTGAGCGTTGCTAAAAAATCAACTTGAAACAGGCGTTCTCTAAGTGGTTGTTGCTCTCTAACCGCATCGAGTAATGCAACCATTAATTGATTGATTAATTCGCTGGCAACTGGAAAATATTCAACTTTGAATTTTTGACGAGTATCTTGATCAAACATTATATAGTAAAGATCTTGGCCTTCATGCCACACTCTAAATTCAGCACGTTGGCGATAATTAATCGGCTCAGAGCGATATACTTCAAACTCTGGCACCTTTAACTCAGCAAATAATTCGTTCATTTCTTGCTGTTTAGCCGATAGCTGTTCTTCATAGAGAGCGGGATTAACATGACTAAACATAAAATGAACCTTGTATTAATAAATGCGTGTAAAGGAAAGGGCGCAGATTTTATCGATCACCACAACTTTGTCTAGTGCTATTTTAGAATATCTAGTAAGCGTTGTCTTTTATTAGTGATTGTTGGAGATAAGAAAGGGCAATGCTAGAGAATGGATATAAAAAAACCGCTAGCTCAGCGGTTTTTATATTAGTAAAAAGAAAAGCTATTCTTCGTCGTTTCCATTTTCTGGTCGTTCTTTTGCTTCGCGTACTTTTAATGTACGTTGCTGGAACTCAGAATCATTAAGCTGTTTAATTGCTTTATCTATATCAGAGGCTGACATTTCAACAAAACCAAAACCTCTTCGTTTGCCTGTGTGCTTATCTTTCATTAAACGTACAGAATGAACCGTACCATAATCTGAGAAAAGTGCTCTTACGGCGCCTTCGTTAGCTCTATAAGGTAAATTACCTACATAAAGTGTTTTTACTTCTTCACTGCTATCAGAACTTGATTCTGATGAACCGAAGAAGCTAGGAACGATTGCTGCAACAAACATAAGGACTGCAACAAGGGCTGGTGATAAGTCTGTAGCACCTGCGATAAAAAAACCAACGACCGCTAAAACGATAGCGATAACAATTGTTATACCTTGGGGAAATTTCATAATGAATACCTAAATTATTATTTTTAAAAATGCGTAAATAGCAATTCTATGTTACTCAGCTTTTTATTTAGTGCAACTATAAGTTCAATTTTTATTCAGCAGATCAAAATACTAGATGCAGTTTGAACTCAAAACCTAATAAATCACCATATTTTGTGGGCAATTCATACGAATCGCACAAATAACATCCGAACAGTAAAAAAGATCAAAAAAGAGCTTGATCAAATCTGAATAATCCCTAAAATGCGCTCCACTTCTTCGGGACAAGCCCAAGAGGTTGTTTTGAACAGTTTAGTTGTCGCATTTGATGGGTAAACGGGTCAGATAAGTTAAGAAAACTTTTTTAAGAATTTTTCAAAAACTTGTTGACATCAAAACTGAGACGCGTAGAATGCGCATCTCGCTTCGGGCAAGGCCTGCAGCACCAAGTTAAACGAATGTGATTTAACTTGAGT
>JBNKXM010000417.1:0-2493 GCA_050300315.1 Thalassotalea sp.
CACTGCGAATTGTTGTAACAGGCCCAGATGCCGCATACAAAATAAAGATAGCAGTTAATAACTCAGCAGGACTCGCCGCAACAACAACGAACACAAGAACAATAAGCAAGACCACGATAAAATTGACCTTGCCTTTCCAGTCAACCTCTTTAAAGCTGTTATATCTAAAATTACTCACCATCAATAAACCAGTAACGATAGTGATAATACCAAGAACAAAACCTAGATCTGAACCATTCACTTCATATTCAGTACCCAGCCAAACTAAACTAGCAATAACACCAGCAGCGGCTGGACTTGCTAATCCTTGGAAGTAACGTTTATCCGCGACACCAACTTGGGTATTAAATCGCGCTAGACGCAGAGCAGCACAAGCTACAAAAACAAATGCTGCTAACCAACCAAATTTCCCCAGACCTGATAACGCCCAATTATAAGCTACAAGTCCAGGTGCAATACCAAATGAAACCATATCTGCCATACTGTCGTATTCGGCTCCGAATTCACTTTGGGTATTAGTCATTCTGGCGACTCGTCCATCTAAGCCATCAAAGATCATCGCAACAAAGATAGCAATAGCTGCATGTTCAAAATGGCCATTCATTGAAGAAACAACCGCAAAAAAGCCAGAAAATAAGCCCGCAGTCGTTAATAGATTAGGTAAAAGGTAAATCCCTTTATTAGGAGTCGAGATAGAATTATTGGTCTTTGACATAAATATTATAAATAAAAAATAGCACGCTAAATATGGCGCTAATCTATCACAATTGAAATAATAAGGCATGCTACTTATGCTAGGTTTATTGATTAAATAATGGTTATTATTTGTAAACTCTTCTTTGACTTGTTATATATTCAGTAAGTAATGTTGCTTGATTCACTTAAGTATCGACATATATAGGCATTGTAATGGAAAAAATTATGCAAATTAAAAATATAGGATATCTACTATTTTGCGTCTCAGGGATATCAATGGCGGATAACGTCACGGTTTATCGTTGGGTAGATAAAAATAATGTCGTTCATTTTAGTCAATACCAGCCAGGTAATGATAATTTTACTGAGCTAAGCATGTCTAATGTTGTTAGAAAACAAACTGAGCTTGAGGAAAAAACGGCATCAGACATTGAAAAGTCACCAAAAGCAATTGATTCGAAAGACAAATGTGAAGCAGCTAAAGCAAATGTTAGAACATTAAAAGCGTTTGATAAGATCCAATATACCAATGAAAAAGGTAGTGTTCAGGTATTGTCTGAACTAGAGAAAAAGCAACAACTTGAAATTAATCAAAAACAAGTAGAAGTTTATTGCCAATAATAAACTTCTACCTTATTTAATAACTAGCGTTAATCACAGGTAAATATCAGCTGTTCGTCTGAAACATCAATAGTAATTGTCGTACCTGATGCAAATTCATTAGACAATATTTTTTGTGCTAATGGATTTTCAATACTTTGTTGAATCGCCCGTTTAAGCGGTCTAGCCCCAAATAATGGATCAAACCCTGCTTGTGAAACAAGCTCCAGTGCTTTTTCAGAAACCGTTAACTTGATATCACGATCTGCTAAACGTTTTGCTAATTCATCAATTTGAATACCAGCAATTTGTTTAATTTGCTCTGATAACAATGGATGGAAGACCACAGACTCATCAACCCGATTTATAAATTCAGGTTTAAAATGTTGTCCTAGCTCGATCATCACTTGTCGTTTCATCGCTTCATAATTACTGTCATCACCAAAACTTTGAATAATGTCAGAACCAATATTTGACGTCATAATGACAACGGTATTTTTAAAATCAACAGTTCGCCCTTGGCCATCGGTCAAGCGACCGTCATCTAATACCTGCAATAAAATATTGAACACATCAGGATGTGCTTTTTCTATTTCATCTAACAAGATCACAGAATATGGCTTGCGTCTTACCGCTTCAGTTAAATAACCACCTTCTTCATAACCCACATATCCTGGAGGAGCACCAACTAAACGAGCAACAGAATGCTTCTCCATAAACTCTGACATATCAACACGCACTAACGCATCTTCAGTATCAAACAAGAAGTTAGCGAGTGCTTTAGTTAATTCCGTTTTACCAACCCCAGTTGGTCCTAAAAACAAGAATGAACCTATCGGTTGATTTGGATCCGCTAAACCAGCTCGTGAACGTCGAATGGCATTAGCAACCGAAATAACCGCTTCTGATTGCCCGATAACGCGTTTATGTAACTCTTCTTCCATGCGAAGTAACTTGTCACGATCCTCTTCAAGCATTTTCGCAACAGGAATTCCCGTTGAACGACTCAAAACATCGGCAATTTCAACATCGGTGACTCTGTTTTTAAGCAGGCTCATTTCCTGCATTTCAGCTTGTGTAGCGAGATCTAGCTGTTTTTCTAACTCAGGAATACGGCTATATTGCAACTCAGCCATACGATTTAGATCACCATTGCGTCGCGCTGCATCTAATTCGATTCTGGCGTGCTCTAAATCA
>JBNKXM010000418.1:0-2476 GCA_050300315.1 Thalassotalea sp.
CAGCGACTTTGGGCTTACTAGCGCTAGGCTTGGCAGGTATCGGTGCTGCCCGTCGCAAGCAAAATATCGCATAAGTAGCGTCCTTGGTAACATTGAAGCCCTCAAATCGAGGGCTTTTTCGTAAACTCTTTAGCGCAAATAATAGCGATTAAATGCTTATTAGTATGCGGCGTTATTTGGGGTACGTGGGAATGGAATAACATCACGAACATTTTGCATACCCGTTGCATAAGCAACTAAACGCTCGAAACCTAAACCAAATCCAGAATGCGGTACAGTGCCGTAACGACGTAAGTCACGATACCAACCATAATCAACAGGATCTAGGTTCATTTCTGCTAAACGCTGATCTAACACGTCAAGGCGTTCTTCACGTTGGCTACCACCGATAATTTCACCAATGCCCGGTGCTAAGATATCCATTGCCGCTACCGTTTTACCATCGTCATTTAAACGCATGTAAAATGACTTAATATCTTTTGGATAGTTCTGCAATACTACTGGACCACCAACATGCTCTTCAGCTAAGTAACGTTCATGCTCAGAATTTAAGTCAACGCCCCAAGCAACTGGGTTCTCAAAGTTTTTACCACAGTTTTCTAAAATGGTGATAGCGTCGGTGTAGTCCATACGAACAAAGTCACTGTTGATCACTGAGTTCAAACGATCGATCACTGTTTTGTCGACACGTTGTTGGAAAAACGCCATATCGTCGGCACGTTCTTTAAGTACGGCTTTAAACACATATTTCAGCATTTCTTCTGCTAAGTCTGCCGCATCTGATAAATCAGCAAATGCAATCTCAGGTTCTATCATCCAAAATTCAGCAAGATGACGGCTGGTATTTGAGTTTTCCGCTCTAAAAGTTGGTCCAAAGGTATAAACCTTAGAAAGTGCACAACAATAAGTTTCAACGTTAAGCTGACCAGATACGGTTAAGAATGTTTCTTTACCAAAGAAATCTTCAGAGTAATCTACTTCACCTTTATCTGTGCGTGGTAAATTTTCCATGTCTAAGGTACTAACACGGAACATTTCGCCAGCACCTTCACAGTCACTACCCGTAATTAATGGTGTGCTGATCCAAAGATAACCTTTCTCATGTAGAAAACGATGAATTGCCTGAGCAAGCGTGTTGCGTACGCGAGTTACTGCGCCACCCATGTTAGTGCGTGGGCGTAGGTGAGCGTGTTCACGTAAAAATTCAATCGAATGACGTTTTGCCGCCATTGGATAAGTATCAGGATCTTCAACTAAACCAAGCACTTCAACTTTAGTGGCTTGTACTTCAAATGACTGACCTTGACCCGGAGATTCAACTAGGATGCCTGTCACTTTTACGCCAGCACCAGTTGTTAGTTTTAAGACTTCTGATTGATAATTGTCTAATTCATTTGGGGCAATTGCTTGGATCGCATCAAAACATGTACCATCATGGATGGCTAAGAATGAGATACCGGCTTTCGAATCACGGCGTGTTCTGATCCAACCGTGTACGGTGATTTCTTTATCAACAGGATATTTACCTGCCAAGATATCAGTAATTGCTATAACTGACATTTATCAACCTCTTTATTGCTATTAAAATTTGTTCTCGATTAAGGGATGGATATGTTACCGTGATCATTAGGTTTAACAAGTAAAACTTAACTGATCCGGTCTAAATTTTTAACAAAAATGAAAATTCGCTGCAAAAAGGTTTATTAGTATGCATTTGCCAGAGGAAGAGCGACGAAAATCAACCGATATTTGGCTAAAAACCATTAGAGTTTTAGCGGTATTGGCGTGGTGTTTATTTATTATTGCCTTGTTTGTTTCTTATTACGCCGCACCTGATAGTGATTTTGGTGTGTTGCGCTACCACCAAATCACTATTCGAAAATTTTGGTTAACACCGTTAACCGGCTATTTATATGTCTTGTTATGGTGTAGCGCGTTTTTAAGTTACTTTTGTATTATTGTAAATAAATACCGTAGCCGCAGAAAAAGTGACAATAAGCATTTTAACTTTTTACTGTTATTTATTATTTCGATCGCTTGGGTGGTTTATATCGCGGTACAACTTATCACACGCTAGCTAGCAAGGGTGGTCGACAGAAAAAGATGAGATAAGGCGAGTTAATTACTCGCCTTAAGAACAATGAAAACATTCAGGCTCGGCTAATACGGTTTTTATCGCGCTGATCAATTGGCTCACTTGCGCTTGAGTTATCACTAACGGCGGCATGATATAAATTAATTTACCAAATGGTCTGATCCACACGCCTAACTCAACAAAGCGTTTTTGAATAAGTGCAACATTGACATCATGCTTGCTTTCAATAACGCCAATACTGCCTAATACCCGAGCATCAGCAACCATTGGCATAGTAGATAATGCTAACAATTCTTCCTTGAGTTGCTGCTCAATGTTCGCAACTTTCTCTTGCCAATTTTGTTCAAGTAATAAACCTATGCTCGCGTTTGCCACCGCGCA
>JBNKXM010000419.1:0-2476 GCA_050300315.1 Thalassotalea sp.
TGATTACATCGCTGAATTGTTTGATGCCATTGCGCGTTTTAACACCATTTTAATCGACTTTGATCGCGACGTATGGGGTTATATCGCATTAGGACATTTTAAACAAAAAACTATTGCGGGTGAAATTGGCTCGTCAACTATGCCACATAAAGTTAACCCAATTGATTTTGAAAACACTGAAGGGAATTTAGGTATTGCTAACGCATTGTTTAATCATTTAGCACAAAAATTACCTATTTCACGCTGGCAGCGTGACCTAACTGACTCAACTGTGTTACGTAACTTAGGCGTTGGTTTTGGTCATTCATTAATTGCTTATGGCGCCACCTTAAAAGGGATCAGTAAGTTACAAGTTAACGAAGACAACTTACGTGCCGAGTTAGATCAAAACTGGGAAGTATTAGCAGAGCCAGTACAAACGGTGATGCGTCGATACGGTATCGAAAAGCCGTATGAAAAATTAAAAGAATTAACTCGTGGTAAACGTGTTAATGGTGATTCAATGCGTGAGTTTATCGATAACTTAGCATTACCAGAAGCAGCAAAAGCATCTTTACGTGAAATGACGCCAGCGAGCTATATTGGCCGCGCGGTAGCATTTATTGCTGAACTTGATTAATACCAGTTTGCTCAACTAGTTATTTAACTTGCTAGCATGGGTTAACTCAAAAGATTAATGTATGATTAAGGGGAACCAAACGGCTCCCCTTTTTATTTGGAATAATATTATTGTGAATACCATCAATTGGGGCGACTTAAGCCCAGAAATTTTTCTTAATGAATACTGGCAGAAAAAGCCATTATTGATCAAAAACGCCGTGCCTGGCTTTCAAGGTAGCATAGATGCTAACGAACTGGCAGGTTTGGCCATGGAGCAAGAAATTGAATCGCGTATCATTGCTAAAAGTGACGATAATTCATGGCAAGTCAGCCATGGGCCTTTTGAAAGCTTTGAGCAATTTGGCGAACAAAATTGGACGTTACTGGTGCAAGCTGTGAATAACTGGTCGAGAGAAACCGATCAGCTCATCTCGTTAGTTAACTTTATTCCACGTTGGCGCATTGATGACGTTATGGTGAGCTTTTCAACGCCTAACGGCGGCGTTGGTGCTCATCTTGATCAATATGACGTGTTTATTTTGCAAGGTGAAGGTAAGCGTCGCTGGCAAGTTGGCTTGCCAGATGATTCATTAACCACGTTATTACCACATCCGGATTTAAAACAAGTCAGTGATTTTACGCCTCTCATTGATGAGATCACTGAGGCTGGCGATCTGCTTTATATTCCGCCAAATCATCCACATAATGGCGTTTCCATTGAAAATTCATTGAATTTTTCAATTGGCTTTCAAGCCCCTTCAAGCCAAGATCTTTGGTCTGGCTTTGCTGACCGACTCATTGATAATAACCTAGGTGAGCAACGTTTTAGCGATAAAGACAGGCAACTAACCTCAACTCCTGAGTTACTTGAGCAAAACGATGTAGCGAAAATTAAAGCCTTTATGTTAGACGAACTCGGCGACGATCATTTCTTTAATCGCTTTCTTGGTCAATACCTTACACAAAGCCATCACGCTCTCGAGCTATTGATCCCAGTTGAGCCTTTCACCGACCAACAAGTTCAATCGTTCACAGAAGATGACAGTATCGCGTTTTATCCCGTTTCTGGGATCAAATCACTGATGCTAAATAGCCCGGAAACAACTTTATTTATCAATGGTGATGTTTTTCAAGTGACTGAACAAACAGAAGAATTAGCTAAACTACTTGCAGGAAGCGCCCCTTTGACAAGTTCCACACTAAAAAGTTTCACTGCTTGTTTGAAAAACAATCAATTGTTAACTAATGTTTTAAATAAGGGTTACTGGTATATAGAATAGCGAAAATGTCATTTAGTATCTGTCGAGTTCAATGGGAGCAAGCTGCTCCCTTACTCAAAAATGTTAGGGAAAAAGTCTTTGTTTGTGAATGGCGTATTCCTAAAAAAATTGAGTTTGATAAAAAAGATCCGCACGCCTATCACATGCTTGTTTGTGACGATGTTACGCAGGAGCCCGTGGCTACCGGCAGAATATTATCAACGGGTGAAATATCTCGTATTGCGGTATTGATGCAATATCGCAAACAAAATGTCGACCAAAAAGTCATGGAAGGTTTATTAGCAATCGCCCACGATCTCAACCTAGATGAAGTCTTCATCTATACACCGCTTGAGTGTGTCGAATACTTTAGAAAACTTAATTTTACCAGCGCTGGGGCGGTATTTATGGAAGCTGGTATGCCAAGACAACGCATGGTATGCCCGGTTGACAGTGTCAAAAAAGCAAAATATTACCTTACTCATTATATTGAAAAATCCGCTGCAGCGTGCGGAGTTATAAACTAGTTCTTGATGTAATTAACACGCCAAAGGCCCGCACCAATGTTGTACATGGGCAACCGACTGGTACTAGCTAGTCTACTCCTCTTTCTTAAA
>JBNKXM010000420.1:0-2473 GCA_050300315.1 Thalassotalea sp.
AGCATGGGGCTCCCGTTCGACAGTCCCTTACTCAGCAAAAAAACATATGCTTTTTACACATGTAGCACCGCGTACAAAAAGCATGGGGCTCCCGGTCAGGGGTCCCTTACTCAGCAAAAAAACTTATACTTTTTACACGCGTAGCACCGCGTACAAAAAGCAATGGGCTCCCGATCGGCGGTCCCTTACTCAGCAAAAAAAACTTATGCTTTTTACACGCGTAGCACCACGTACAAAAAGCAAGAGGCTCCCGATCGGCGGTCCCTTACTCAGCAAAAAAACTTATACTTTTTACATTTGTAGCATGTAACACCCACTTTTTACAAGAATAAAAATTTTGTGCAAATAGGAGTGCATATAAAAATGCATATCAAATTGTAGTTCATATGAAAACTTTCTAAATGTGTTTTAGTTTGTTGATTAAGCAGTGTAAAATGATCAGAGCTATAAATAAATACTATACTTAACTTTTTGCCCTATTTGGAGATTTTGTCGTGCAAGAAAACGTACTTTGGTATGAAGAATTGGGAATGGGTGATGTTGATCGCGTTGGCGGTAAAAATGCATCACTTGGTGAGATGATTTCAAACCTCGCTAATGTTGGCGTGCAAGTACCTGGAGGCTTTGCGACTACTTCATTCGCGTTTAACGAATTTTTAGAGCAAAGCGGCCTGAATGACAAAATTCATGATGCGTTAGATCAATTAGATGTTGATGACGTTAATGCGCTTGCCGCCTGTGGTAAAGCTATTCGTCAATGGATCATTGACACACCTTTCTTACCTAAAATGCAGCAAGATATTGAACAAGCTTATCAAAAACTTGCTGGCGAATTTTCTGATGATGCCTCATTTGCTGTGCGTTCATCGGCAACAGCTGAAGATATGCCAGACGCATCGTTTGCTGGACAGCAAGAGACGTTTTTAAACGTGCGTGGCCTAGATGCCGTGATGGTGGCAATTAAGCATGTATTTGCATCGCTGTTTAATGACCGTGCGATTTCTTACCGTGTTCATCAAGGCTATGATCACCGCGGTGTTGCGTTATCGGCTGGTATTCAGCGCATGGTGCGCAGCGATATTTCATCTTCTGGGGTAATGTTCTCTATTGATACCGAATCAGGTTTTGAAGATGTTGTCTTTATCACTTCAAGTTATGGATTGGGTGAAATGGTGGTGCAGGGCGCGGTAAACCCTGATGAATTTTATGTTCATAAACCAACATTAGCGAATGGTAACCCAGCGGTTGTTCGCAGAAATATTGGTTCTAAAGCGATCAAAATGGTGTACACCGCCAGCCAAGAGCATGGTAAACAAGTTGAGATAGTAGATGTTGAAGAAGCGTTGTCGAATCAATTTTCACTGAGCGATGACGAAGTGCAACAACTTGCTAAACAAGCAATGATTATTGAGCAGCATTATCAACGTCCGATGGACATCGAATGGGCAAAAGATGGTCTTGATGGCAAGTTATATATAGTACAAGCGCGTCCTGAAACGGTACGAAGCCGTGAAAGCGGTAATGTTATGGAACAGTTCCATTTACAAAGCACCGCTGAAGTGATTTGTCAGGGCCGTTCAATTGGTCACAAGATAGGTAGCGGTAGTGCTAAGGTTTTAGCGTCATTAGAAGAAATGGATAAAATTCAACCGGGTGACGTGTTAGTAACCGATATGACAGACCCAGACTGGGAACCTATCATGAAAAAAGCGTCGGCAATTGTTACTAATCGTGGCGGCAGAACATGTCATGCGGCTATTATCGCTCGCGAAATGGGGATCCCAGCTGTGGTTGGTTGTAAAGATGCTACCAGCAAAATCGCAACTGGTGATGATGTCACTGTATCGTGCGCCGAAGGTGATACTGGCTTTATCTACCAAGGTAAATTGGAATATACCGTGACGCGCTCAGAAGTAGATTCAATGCCTGAATTATCGCTTAAAATTATGATGAATGTTGGTAACCCAGATCGCGCATTTGCCTTTGCTCGTTTACCACATGCCGGCATTGGTTTAGCGCGTTTAGAGTTTATCATTAACAAAATGATCGGCGTGCACCCAAAAGCCTTGCTTAATTATGATGAGCAATCTGAAGAGCTAAAAGAAGAAATTAACGATTACATGGCAGGTTATAGCGATCCGGTTGAGTTTTATATCGCTAAATTAACCGAAGGCATTTCTACCTTGGCTGCAGCATATGCACCTGAAAAAGTGATCGTGCGAATGTCTGATTTTAAATCCAACGAATATGCAAATTTAGTTGGCGGTGAAGCGTACGAGCCGGAAGAAGAGAACCCAATGCTTGGTTATCGCGGAGCGTCACGTTATATTTCACAAGACTTTAGAGCATGTTTGTTTCTACTTCTTAGCTAGTTTTTTCAACTGAAAAGCTAAGAAGCTAAAAATAGAAATAAACAGTAAACTTTTCAACTAACTTTTAAAACATTGAAAAATAAGCTTCTGAAGAAATGAAT
>JBNKXM010000421.1:0-2466 GCA_050300315.1 Thalassotalea sp.
AGCGACGTGAAGCTGGTATTAGTGACAGCTTGATCCGTATCTCTGCGGGTTTAGAAAACGTTACCGACTTGATAGAAGATCTAAAACAGTCACTCGATGCAATTAAAAATACGCAACAACAAGTAGCTTAATTCATTGCGCTAGCTTGATTATTATAACTGCGCTAAAACCGCATTTAGCGCAGGCATAAGTTGTTGCTTTAGTTCATCCAATTCAGCTTCACTATATGGCTGCATTGGATGCTCTCCCCAGATAGGCTTAGGCCATGCCTTATCTTCTTTAAAGCGCACAATATGATGAACATGCAACTGCGGACAGACATTACCAAGTGCCGCTACATTCATTTTGTCGCCATTAAACAATTGCATTAACAATTCACTTAACAGACTTGATTCATTCAACAATTGTTGTTGTTGTTGCCAATCAAGCTGATAAATATCAGCAATATCAGCTACTTTTGGTACCAAAACAAACCACGGATATTGACTGTCATTCATCAACAGTAATTTTGATAATGGAAAATCGACGAGTTCAATACCGTCGCGCTGTAATAATTGATGTAAACTAAATTCGCTGTGCATTATCGCCCCTTTTTCGGTTTGTTTTTTCGACCACGACCACGCGCTTGTTTCTTAGCCTCGCGCTCTGCAATTTTTCTTGCTTCTTGCTCGGCAAAATAAACTTGCTCTTGTTCGACCATCTCTGGTGTTTCAAATGTTAAACCACCTAAGGTGTTATCGCGGATCTCATTGATTAATATTGCCGATGCTTTATGAAAATCAACATGACCACCACTTTTAATACAACTACGGCGGCGACCAATTTCTTCAATTAACTCAACTTCACGCTCTGGTAGCTCAGATAACTGATAACGCTGGATTAAACGATCTGGATAATTTGCTAATAAATACTCACCGGCAAAACACGCGATATCATCATGATCATAGGCAGTGTCTTTAACTGCACTGGTAATAGCTAAACGGTATCCACTGTTTTCATTGACTATTTTTGGCCAAAGCATACCTGGGGTATCATATAGATAAAGACCATCTTCTAATCGAATACGTTGTTGACCTTTTGTCACCGCGGGTTCATTACCAACCTTGGCTTTGGCTTTACCAACTAAGGTATTTAATAATGTCGATTTACCCACATTGGGGATCCCCATGATCACCGCATTGATCTGTTTGCCGGTTTCATCTTTATTAGGCACTAATTTACGGATCAATGACGGGATAGTTTTTGCGACACTAGGTTGCTCTGTCGTCAACGCTATTGCCTTAACATTTTGTTGGGATTCTAAGTATTCAAGCCAAACTTTAGTTTTTTCAGGGTCTGCCAAGTCACTTTTATTTAAAATTTTGATCAGCGGTTTATCGCCTCTGATCTCAGTGATCATCGGATTCTCGCTACTAAAAGGTAGCCGAGCATCACAGACCTCAATCACTACGTCTATTTGAGGTAAAATCTCTTTTATTTCCTTTTGCGCCTTATGCATATGGCCTGGAAACCAATTAATTGCCATTGTCTATCTTCTTCGCTAGCTACTTAATTTATTTAACCGCATTCTAACAAGTTAACGCGTATTAATGCAGATTTGTTTTACATTGAATAATAATAAAATGCAGTGATTAACACCTGTGCAAAGTTAACCATAACGTTTAGCGCTTATCTTGCTCTTAATGTTCTGCTCTTCAAGGCGTTATCTAAGTTACTGCTATATAAAGATTAGCTTTAGCTCAGATTATTTATCACCCTTTGTGACGCATTCTATACAACATTACGAAGCTCATCGTAAAAATAAATAGACATTACGAAATAAATCGTAGATAGTAAAAAACTAAAACAATAAGAAATAAGGATAAACAATGAGTAGAAAAAAATCTCTACACCAAGAAGAACAAAGTGATGTTGATATGACACCTATGCTAGATATCGTTTTTATTCTTTTGATATTTTTCATCGTGACTACTTCATTTGTACGTGAAGAAGCACTCTTAGTAAATAAACCCAAAGCCAATAAAAGTGCCAGTAACAATGATCCCGTGATAGTTGTCGCTATAAGTGAAAGCGGCTTAATTACTTTTAATGGCAAAATAGTGGACTTAGAGCGCTTACCCGCACGCATAGAGAATTTTCTCGCAACCAACGCGACTAAAAGTGCCGTGGTGCTTCCAAATAAAGAGACTACCTACGATCATGTTGTTCATGTCATCGATAAAATCAAAACATTCGAACAATTAACTATTTCTATCGGAAAATAGTAAGACGTTGCATTTAACTCGTGTTCATAATCTCTTTATTATCGAATAACAGTCAATCAAAACAGCCTAGTCGCGCTAAAGTCGACTAGGCAAACGGATTTAACAATCTCGTTGCCTATATAAAATGCTATAATAAGAGCTCTATATTCATGTTAAGTGATTTTGCTAGTGAAACCATTAGTATTAATAGTAATAGCAGTAT
>JBNKXM010000422.1:0-2441 GCA_050300315.1 Thalassotalea sp.
ACAATTTAGGGCGGGCGACATATGCTAGTACTTATCAGGTGTATGGAGGTTAGCAAATGGGTCCGCAACTCGGTGTTGCTCTCTCAGTTATCATTGTTTCATTCGTCATGTTTATATCGTCACTTCTTTTTAAAGATATTGAAGGAGATAAACCTGCTCGTTTTGCATTTCGTATTTTCTATTTCTGTGCTGCAGTATTTTTTATTGCGATTTCGGCGCAATTTAATCAGCCGATAGCGATGCTTGATATTTTAGGTGATGCCTGTGTTGCCATTGGTAATGCAAGCTTAGCTATCGGGATACTATGGCGCTGTAAAAGTACTATTTCTTCCCATGTTATTGCCCTATTGGCAGTTATTTATTTTATTAGCGATTTTTATGTTGACGAAAACAGTATTCAAGTTGCCTATGCTTATGTGATGATCTGTTCACTGATTTGTGTTTACGCATTACTTAATAGAAAACAAGGAAGTAATGTCGGCGATAAAGGCATGGCAATCATCATTTTAATCAATGCCGTACTGTTATTGGTTAATCTGATCAGCTTTTATGGTTTGATTGAACGAGGAGCATATAATCAATTTACAACAACGGTGTTTATTTTTATACCTGCCTATTTGGCTGGATTAACGATATTTTTATTTTCCAGCTATATGTTAGATGCCCATCAAGCGTTGAAAATTCAAGCAACGACAGATCCGATGACAGATTTATACAATCGTCGTTTTTTTCTTAGAGAAGCTAAACGTGTTTTACAATCAGCTGCACGTCATCAAGAACCTATCTGTGTGATGATGTGTGATATTGATCACTTCAAGAAAATTAATGACAGTTTTGGTCACGAAATTGGTGACATCGCGATTAGGGCATTTGCCAAAGTGTTAACCAAATCATTGCGCGCTGGTGATATCTTAGCGCGCTATGGTGGTGAAGAGTTTGTTGCCTTATTACCTCAAACCTCATATCAACAAGCGCTACATGTGGCTGAACGGATGCGCCATGAAACCGAACATTTGCCGATAGCCACAGAGCAAGGGGTTATTCGTTTAACCGCAAGCTTTGGTGTATGTGATGTGACTAACTACCAAAAAATTGAGGTGTCGATTAATCAAGCCGATAAAGCAATGTACCAAGCAAAATCAGATGGTCGAAATATTGTTAAAGGTTTCGTTGACTCATTCGCTTAATAACAATATTTATTGATCATCGTACTGAGTATTTTTTCCGTTTGCTGTATTTCACTATGCACTAAAAATTCGTCAGGCTGATGGGCTTGATTGATAGAGCCTGGGCCAAGCACGATAGTCTGACAACCGAGTTGTTGAATAAACGGCGCTTCAGTTGCATAGTTAACTGCACAACAGCTATGACCGCTGATTTCTTCGGCTAACGAAACTAACTCTGATGGTTTTTGTTGCTCAAAACTCGGGCAACTGGGGTGCAGTTCAAAAAAGCGGATCCGCCCTGGATATTTTTCTGCAACAGGTTTTATTGCATCGCCGAGTAATTGAATTAAGTCTGTATCACTCATGCCGGGCAAGGCGCGCATATCAATATCTAATTCACAATGACCACATATTCTGTTGGCGTTATCGCCACCCTTGATAGCGCCAAGATTGAGGGTTGGTGTCGTGACATCAAATGATGAATTTTGATAATTTATTGCCAGTTTCTCTTTTAGCGTTAGTAATTGGCCAATGACTTGATACATGATTTCAATGGCATTGACACCTAAACTCGGTTTACTGGAATGCCCCGATTGTCCTTCAATTGTTATGCGGTGTGACATATGCCCCTTATGCATGACAACAGGTACTAAGCTGGTTGGCTCCCCTATGATGGCAACGTCAGGTTTAATTTCTTGGTGTTGGGCGAAAAACCGAGCGCCAGCCATAGTAGTTTCTTCATCCGCGGTGGCTAATATGTACAGCGGCTTTTTCAGCTTTTTACCATCGAGTGTTTTACAGGCTTGTAGAATAAATGCAAAAAAGCCTTTCATGTCACAAGTGCCTAATCCGAAAAATTTATCGTCTTTATTCGTGACTTTTAACGGATCTGAGTGCCAGCGATTCTCATCAAAAGGCACGGTATCACTGTGGCCGGCGAGTAAAAGTCCACCTTCACCACTACCTAACTTAGCCAATAAATTAAACTTGTTACGGGTATGGGGAACTGCTTGAATAGAAATGCTAAAGCCTAATTGTTCAAACCAGGTCGCAAGTAATTGAATAATTGCTTGGTTACCTTGATCCCAGCTCTCTTGAGTCGAACTAATGGACGGACTTGCGATTAACTGTGTTAATGATTCGACAAAATTGGGCAAATTTTTCATATAAACACCTAAAATAAACTTTAAATAGATATGCTAAATAGTTGCATAACTACCCATTCAGTGATAAATTCTCATTTCCTAGTGTAAATAACCTAATATCATCTGGCTA
>JBNKXM010000423.1:0-2440 GCA_050300315.1 Thalassotalea sp.
TGTTGCATCAACAGGCAGAGCGGCAATCGTTTTAGCGTGTTGTTCAGCTATGGCTAACAGTTCTTCTGGTTCGCAACATTGATTGGCAATGCCGTATTCAGCTGCTTGCTTACCGGAAAATAGTGAACCTAGTACTAAGAGTTCAAACGCTCGGTTATGACCAACACGCAATGGTAGTAACACGCTTGAAGCGGCTTCTGGACATAAGCCTAATTGGGTAAATGGTAGTTTTAACTTAGCGTTGTTGGCGGTGATCACTATGTCACAATGTAACAGCATTGTTGTACCGATACCGACGGCGGGACCGGCGACTGCAGCAACAATTGGTTTCGTAAAACTAGCCAATGCTTCAACAAATGAAAACGCTGCGAGTTCATCGTCATTGGCATGTTCAATAAAGTCGGCAAGGTCGTTACCAGCACAGAAACATTGTTCATTACCTTTGATCAAAACGCAGTGTACTTGTTCGTCGTGTTGCGCTTGTTGAAAGAGTTGACATAACTGCTGGTACATCACGGTATTTAATGCATTTTTCTTATCGAAGCGGTTGAGCGTTATTGATAAAACATTATTTTGTAGATCAGAGAGAATTAAGTTATCCATTTGTTTTTAGCTTAGTTACAATACTAAGGTAACAATAATATGGATAAATAGGGATGTATAGACTTGCATGAAAATTTTACCAATAAATAAAATCTTGTCGGTTGGCTTAGCATTAATGCTGAGTTGTTTTTTTGCTCGAGCGGAACAAGCAGTAAGTCGCATTAGTGTTGATGATGGATATATTCGAGCGACCATCCCTGGCACAACCGTTTCTTCAGCCTATATGACTATTACTAATAACGCTGAAAAACCAGCGATATTAGTGGGAGCAAGTAGCGATGTAAGCGAGCGAATTGAGATACATCAGCATGTTATGGCACAGGGAATGATGAAAATGCGTAAACAAGATTCGCTAACTATTCCTGAAAATAGCGCAGTAACTTTGCAACCAGCAGGTTATCATTTAATGATTTTCGATGTGAAACAGCCGCTAAAAGCCGATGAAAAAATATTCATTACCTTACATTTTTCCGATGAAAAAGATGTAAGTGTTAGTTTACCGGTTAGATCGATAGTTGATGAAAAACCAAAATCTGCGCACCACCATCACTAGGAGTCAATTATGAAGGTCAACATATCCACGAGCATGATCAGCTCATTTATTCTCGCTATCTTTGTTGGGTTGTATTTTTTAGGCGTTTATTGGAGTTTTGAGCCTGACGCATTAGATATTCGCCAAGAAGTAACTAAAGACGCCACGGCTGACAACGTTGTGCCTGTCGTTGGCTATACGACAACAACAACCTTGATCAGAGTGACCGAAACCTTATTGCACAAATCTGGTGGATACTTGGCAAATGATGCCCTGCCACCATCGGTGTTTTTAGATAATATCCCTTCATGGGAATTTGGTGCATTAGAAATGATCAGAGACATGGCGTTAATAATGCGTCAGGAATTTAGCCGCTCTCAATCTCAGTCACTTGAAAACAAATACTTAAAAATTGCTCAACCTCAGTTAAATATCGACCATAAAAGCTGGGCAATGCCAAGTGCAGAAGGCGAATATCAGCAAGCGATTAACGCTTTGTACGATTATCGTAAAGCGCTGACAGATGTAAATACTCAGTCTGCACAGTTTTATGCCCGCGCGGACAATCTGCGTGATTGGTTGCAAGAAGTCACTAAACGTTTAGGCAGCTATTCACAGCGCTTAAGCGCGAGCGTTGGTCGAGAGCAATTGAATGTTGACCTTGCTGGTGACGAAGTCGCGCAACAGTCAACGTATGCCTCATCGAATTTGCATTTAAAAACCAGCTGGTGGCAAATCGATAATGAGTTTTATGAGGCGCGTGGTGCTTGTTGGGTATTACTGCATTTCTTACGGGCAATCGAAATAGATTTTAATGATGTGCTGCAAAAGAAAAATGCCATAGTGAGCGTTCAGCAGATCATTCGAGAACTAGAAGCCAGCCAAGAGGCAATATGGAGCCCGATGATTTTAAATGGCAGTGGCTTCGGTTTGTTAGCTAATCACTCGCTTGTTATGGCGAATTACATCTCGCGTGCCAATGCCGCACTTATCGATTTAAATGACCTATTAAGTCAAGGATAACTCTTATTATGAAAAAAATTGTACTAGCCGCGTCAATGGCTACTTTATTTACTGGTAGCGTGCAAGCCGATGCTATAGGTGTCTATCTTGGTGGACAATACTGGGATAACAGCGTTAGCGGGATATTTGGAGAAAGTGGTAATCAAGTTGATTTTAATTTGTCAGACGAACAACAAACTAGTTTTTTTCTGGCGTTTGAACATCCACTGCCTTTTATTCCGAATGCCAAAATAGCGACAACAACATTAGAGACAACTGGTAGTACAGTGCTTTCTGATGGTA
>JBNKXM010000424.1:0-2435 GCA_050300315.1 Thalassotalea sp.
TTAATCATTGCTAAATCCTATTGATTTTCACTATTTAATAGATAAAAACTTAATCATAACAATTAATAACCATTAGATCCAAACCAAATGGTGAGCAACAATTTTTTTCAGTTATAGTTATCAATAACTGATTGAAAAATTTTTAGAATAAAATTAAGCTAGGCCTTAGTGGTCAGACCTCTAATTAAGGAATATTTGTGGACGTATTAACTTGGTTTATCTGTGCAATCGCCCTGATCGGTTTTATGACCTATCAACGGGCTTCATTATCAACTTTTACCTTATCATTCACAGTGTTAATGATAATTGGAACATTCTTAAATATTATTTCGTTTTTTAGCTGGTTACTATTTGCAATATTAGTGCTGCCGCTTAATTTAACTGATTTTCGCAAGAAATATATTAGCCAACCGCTTTTAACGGCATTTCAAAAGATCATGCCTGAAATGTCGAGTACAGAAAAAGAAGCGCTTGATGCTGGTACCACATGGTTTGAAGCTGAATTATTCCGTGGTTGCCCTGACTGGCAAAAGTTACATAATTATCCCAAACCAAGATTAAGTGCAGAAGAGCAAGCGTTCTTAGACGGTCCAGTGGAAGAAGTCTGCCGTATGGTTGATGACTGGCACACTACGCACCAACGTGCAGATTTATCGCCTGAAGTATGGCAATTTCTTAAAGAGAAACAATTTTTTGCGATGATCATTAAAAAGCAATATGGCGGTTTAGAATTTAGTGCCTATGCACAATCTCGCGTATTACAAAAACTATCCGGCGCAAGCACGGTACTTGCAAGCACGGTAGGCGTACCTAATTCTTTAGGCCCAGGCGAGCTATTACAACATTATGGTACGAAAGAACAACAAGACTATTACCTGCCTCGCTTAGCCAAAGGTGAAGAAATTCCTTGTTTTGCATTAACCAGCCCGGAAGCAGGTTCAGACGCAGGTTCAATTCCAGACTTCGGTATTGTCTGTCATGGTACGTTTAATGGTGAAGAAGTGCTGGGCATGAAATTAACATGGAACAAACGCTACATCACCCTAGCGCCTGTTGCGACCGTGTTAGGCTTAGCGTTTAAACTGGAAGACCCTGACGGTTTACTCAGTGATAAAGTGGAACTTGGTATCACCTGTGCGTTGATCCCAACAGATATTGACGGCGTTATCACAGGCAGAAGACATTTCCCGTTAAACGTGCCATTTCAAAATGGCCCAACTCAAGGCAATGAAGTGTTCGTTCCACTCGATTTTATCATCGGTGGTCCTAAAATGGCCGGCCAAGGTTGGCGTATGCTGGTAGAATGTTTATCTGTTGGTCGCGCTATCACGCTACCTTCTAACAGTGCTGGCGGTATCAAATCAGTGGCGCTTGCAACGGGTGCCTACAGCCGAATTCGCCGCCAATTTAAATTACCGATAGGTAAAATGGAAGGCATTGAAGAAGCTCTAGCTCGACTTGGCGGGAATGCCTATTTAATGGATGCGGTCACAACTCTTTCAACTGGCGCTATTGATTTAGGCGAAAAACCCTCAGTGGTCTCCGCTATTTCTAAGTATCATTTAACGGAGAAAATGCGCAGTTGTATTATCGATGCAATGGATATTCATGGTGGTAAAGGTATTTGTTTAGGACCGAATAATTATCTTGGCAGAGGCTATCAAGGAGCGCCTGTTGCCATCACAGTTGAAGGGGCAAATATTTTAACCCGTAGCATGATCATTTATGGTCAAGGTGCTATTCGCTGTCATCCTTATGTATTAGCGGAATTAGAGGCGGCAACTACTGAAGATAATGTAAAAGCACTTCATGACTTTGACCATGCTTTATTCGGTCACATTGGTTTTGCAATCAGTAATATTGTTCGCAGTAAATGGATGTCGTGGACAGGTGCTCGCTTTGTCAGTTCACCTTATCACGACGAAACCAAGCGTTATTATCAACTACTAACCCGCTTTAGTTCAAATTTAGCCATGTTATCAGACATTGCCATGTTGACATTGGGTGGTGATTTAAAACGTAAAGAACGTATATCCGCGCGTTTAGGTGATATTTTAAGTTATTTATATTTAGCAAGCGCTTGCTTAAAACGTTTTAATGACGAAGGCAGACAAGCAACGGATCTGCCACTATTAACTTGGGCTGTTGAAGATAGTCTGTATCAAACTCAGCAAGCTATCGATGAATTACTTAGCAACTTCCCTAACCGCTTAATTGCGCTTTGCTTACGCGCCATTATTTTCCCATTAGGTACATGGTTAACTAAGCCATCTGATGTCACTGACCATAAAGTAGCTCAGTTATTACAAACACCGAGTGACGCAAGAACTCGTTTAGGTCAAGGGCAATACTTAACCGATGATGGTAAAAATGTCCTAGGTCAATTAGAAACAACGCTAGCCAATGTCATTGCCTGTGAGCCACTATTTAACAAA
>JBNKXM010000425.1:0-2431 GCA_050300315.1 Thalassotalea sp.
ACCGGCAACCATAAAGATCAAGAGCAAAATCACTTCAAAGTTATTAATCATTTCATGCATCACCTGATCGGTCGAGGTCATGCCGATAGCAATAGCTTCAATCGCTAATAAACCACCTGGTTGCAACGGATAGCATTTAAGTGCCATTGCCAAGGTAAATATAAATTCAATGACGAGCGTCCATCCTGCAATGTACGGACTGACGTAGAAGAATAAGATAGGGTTTATGATAAGAAACGCGATTATGGCTAATTTATACCATTCGGGAGAATTCCCCAGAAAGTTTTTATAAAAAGCACTCATGGATGATTGTTGCATAATGAACCTTTTGTTTTATACGACATAATCTTAACTAAATTATTGTCATTGTTATTAGATATTTATCACAGCGATTAGTGTAAGCATTAACCATAGTCTTGTAAATTACAATCAAATTAACTTTATCTTCGAATAACATTAATTTTGATTTAGATTAAAGTTAACAATGTTACAACTTGCTTGTACCAAAATAATCTTCTGGTACAATCAGTTTCAATTTCTTATTATCATAGCAAGTAGCGTGGAGCCACATGGTTATCAAAGCACAAAGTCCGGCGGGGTTTGCAGAGCAGTACATTGTTGAGTCTATCTGGAATGGTGGTTTTCCACCCGGTTCAATTTTACCTGCAGAGCGTGAATTATCTGAATTGATAGGTGTAACGCGAACCACGTTAAGAGAAGTGTTACAGCGTTTGGCTCGTGATGGCTGGTTAACCATCAAACATGGAAAGCCAACTAAGGTAAACAACTTTTGGGAAACATCTAGCTTAAACATTTTAGAAACACTTGCTCAGTTAGACCAAGAAGGGATACCAGATCTGGTTGATAACTTGATGTCAGCGCGGACCAATATCAGTGCTATTTATGTGCGTGGTGCCATTAAAAACAATCCTGAAAAAACCATCGAACTTTTACAAGCCTATGAAAATATTGAAGATACCGGTGAAGCATTTGCTGAGTTTGACTACCAATTAAATAAAGAGCTTGTTGTTGCCTCAGGTAATTCAATCTACTTACTTATTTTAAATGGTTTTCGCGGACTTTATTCTCGTTTAGGTTCTTTGTATTTCTCTCACCCGACAGGACGCGAAATCTCTCGTCATTATTATCAAAAGCTTATTGAATTAGCTAAAGAAGGTAAGCATGATGATTCCGTTTTTACCGTACGTAAATATGGTGTAGAGTCTGGTAAATTGTGGGCTGAATTAAAAGATGATGTGCTAAAAGAGTTATCTGAATAGCACGCTATCTGTTAGTGATTGAAGAAAAGGCAAGTGGTTAACTTGCCTTTTCTTTTTCTACTTCAGGCACAGGACATTGTGCGATGATCTCTTCCTTGCCATCTTTATTATCTTGCACTAATTTCACATCAAACTGCCATAAATAATATAAGTGTTTTAGCACTTCATCTTTAGAGTCTGCTAACGGTATACCTTGATGTGGCGTGTATTTTAACGTTAACGAACGATCACCTTGAATGTTGGCTTTAGTTATTTGGATATTTGCTTCAAGATTACTTAAGTTGTATTGGTTCGATAATGCAGTGCGAATGTTCTGATAACCTTTACTGTTATGAATATTGGCGATTTCAATAAAGCTCTCTTGTTCATCATCATGAATATGAAATAGTTTAAAATCTCGCATTAGTTTTGGGGATAAAAATTGGCTGATGAAACTTTCATCTTTAAAATTTGCCATGGCAAAATGAACTGTGTCTAACCAATCGCTCCCCGCGATTTCTGGAAACCATAGTTTATCTTCTTCCGTTGGCTCCTGACATATACGCTTAATATCGATAAACATGTTAAAGCCAAGCGCATAAGGATTGATACCTGAATAGTAAGGGCTATTATAGTCAGGTTGTGCAACGACGTTGGTATGGTTGTGTAAAAATTCGAGCATGAATTGTTCACTAACCAAGCCTTCATCGTACATATGGTTCAAAATGGTGTAATGCCAGAAACAAGCCCAACCTTCATTCATTACTTGAGTTTGTTTTTGCGGGTAAAAATATTGAGAAACTTTACGAACAATTCTCACCACTTCTCGTTGCCAAGGTTTTAAAAGCGGGGCATTTTTTTCAATAAAGTACAGTATATTTTCTTGCGGTTCTCGCGGAAAATTTGCAGATTTTTTATTACTCTTATCCTTACTATTAGGAATAGTTCGCCATAAGGTGTTAACTTGCGACTGTAAATATTCTTCTCTTGCTTTTTGTCTTTTACGTTCTTGTTCTAAAGATATTTTTTGTGGGCGTTTGTAACGATCGACACCGTGATTCATTAACGCGTGACAGGCATCTAAGCAAGCTTCAACTTCATCAATACCGTATTTATGCTCACATTCAGCAATATAATTTTTAGCAAACAAAAGATAATCTATGATTGAACTG
>JBNKXM010000426.1:0-2429 GCA_050300315.1 Thalassotalea sp.
GAAGAAGCGCAATTTTTACTCGCCAATCAAGTGGCGTGTCATATTGTTCCCGGCATGACAGCGGCATCTGCCTGTACTAGCTATGTAGGAATACCTTTGACTCATCGTCAGGTCTCCCAAAGTTGTACGTTAATTACCGGTCATGTAAAAGATTGCGGCGAACTAGATTTACCGTGGCAGACCTTAAGTGATAAAAAACAAACCGTAGTATTTTACATGGGGATCAAGAGTATTCCGTTGATCACTCAGCAACTTATCAATGCAGGACGAGCACACGACACACCTGCTGCGCTGATCCACAAAGGAACAACGCCAGAGCAAAAAGTCTATCGAGGCACACTCGCTCAATTAGCTGAGATGGTCACTCAACATCAAATAAAACCACCCACGCTTATCGTGATCGGTGATGTGGTTAATACCTTTGATGAGCATCATTTGAGTAATGTTGGCTACTTACAGCCATAGCGCTACGTATATTTTCGATGGCTGACAATCGATAAACACATGTTGAGTTGTTGCACCAACAATTGAAAGGTATTGAATTCACCAACTGATATATCACCTTTGAGTCGATTTTTGATGCCACAAACAAAACCAATACATTTATCGTCGATACAGACAGGCGCGGTGATCATTTTATTACCATTGAGCATTTCAGTAATGTCTTTGGTGATAAAATCACGAATCGTTTTATCTTCAACATTATTAACCAATATAGCTTTTCGCTCGACTAACGCTTGACGAAAAACATTGTTACTTTGAGTGATGTTAGTCGTGAACGCATAATCTTCTTTAACAGCCATATAATTGTATGAAAATCTGCAACTTACGGTAGATTTATCTTTTGATAAAAATAAAAAACAATTACGATCAAACGCTAACGCTTGAGCGACGCCCATTAAACAGGTTTGTAAAAATTCGTTAATGTCTTGGCTAGAGACGCACAATTGGGTCAAATTTTGGATCACTTCCAATTGGATCGCTTCTTTGCTTAACTGAGGTTCGCCATAAGCTGGTTCTAAGACATCATTAAAATCAGCCAGTGTTGGCAGAGGTTTAAGGTGTTCCGTTAACGTTTTCGCACCGTAGGAATTCAATAACTCTATTGAGCGCTCACGCGTTAACTCAATGCTATAGCGTAGTTTTCGATCGCTTATTTTCATCAGAGCAGCTATCTCTTTCATGATGCGATCAAATTGCTCTACTGATTTTGGTGGGCTATCTATGTATTGACTTAACTTAGTCGCTAAAAATATCACCTGCATTTCTTTGGTGCGTAAATTTGGCTCATCGAACGATTTAATTAGCAGGTCACCTAACTTCCATTTTTGTGCTAATCCTATGCTTAACTCGGCAAATGAAATCCCTAACAACTCTTCACTTTTTTGCTGGTATTCTTTTTCTGGCAGGTGAATATAATGGAGAATTTCTTCATTCAAATCAGATCCTATGCCCCAAAATGCCGTTTCACCAACATTATGCAGCATACTGGCTAAATACAGCTCTTCTTGAATGTCATCACTGTACTCAGGCACCATCATCTTCGCTAATTGACCCGCAAAAAATGATCTCGCCATTAAACGCTTAATACGGTTATAAATTGGCAAGCCAAGTTGTTCATTCTTTAACAAGCCATCAATGATTTTTGAAGTTAAGCAAATATTTTTAACGGTTTGAATGCCTAACACCACAGTGGCTCTTGATACTGTGGTGATGGTTGAAACACCAATGCGGTTGCTACTATTGGCAACTTTGATCACACAGGTCGACAACGCTTGATCATGTAATATTGCTTTACTTAATTTCGGCAACGAGGAAACATCATCGTTTTCAAACTTTTCCAGCAAACGAGCAGTCGATGTTAACGCTGGCAATTCCTGTTGCGCGATAAATTCAATCCATTGTTCTCTAGTATTTAAATTTAAGCTATTCAATATTAGACTCTTTTCAAGACCAATGTGTTACTTTATTTGTAGCCTTATATACCACGCTACACAAATTTTATCGATGAAAAGTCATCACTAATTCATCTTATTCCGCACTAGTTGCTCACTAATCAAACAAATACAATCACGGTTGCTGTCCATAATATTGCAGCACAAACTGCCGCATAAGTTGCAGGCACTATTTGCGACTTAACGTGATCCATCAAATCACAACCTGTGGTCATCGAACTTAAAATGGTCGTGTCAGAAATTGGCGAACATTGATCGCCATAAACACTGCCATTAAGTACCGTCGCAAAACATATCATCATAAAAAGTTCAGCATTGGCCACACCTTGTACTTGGCTCACCGCCCACGCCAACGGCATTGCTAATGGAAATGCAATGGCATAAGTGCCCCAACTGGTGCCAGTAGAAAACGCGATAATCATAGTGATCAGCTGTAATATAACCGGCAAAGCCCAAAACGGTAATTGTTCACCC
>JBNKXM010000427.1:0-2427 GCA_050300315.1 Thalassotalea sp.
AAACCATTGGCGCCATAGCTCAGGCATCGGGTAAAAATGATCCACGCAGAGTACCTGGTATTTCTGTAAAGCTTTCTGCTATTCATCCGCGTTACGAGTTTAGCCATAAAGAGCGTGTTATGGCTGAAATTGTACCAAAGCTTAAAGCGCTATGTTTGCAAGCAAAAAATTATAACATTGGCTTAACGGTCGACGCGGAAGAGTCTGAGCGATTAGATATTTCGTTGGATATTATTGAAGCGGTATTTAGTGATAGTGAATTAAGCGATTGGAATGGTTTTGGTATAGCGTTGCAAGCGTATCAAAAACGTGCACTTTGGGTCGTTGAATGGTTACGCATGCTTACGTTGCGCGTGAACCGCAAAATGATGGTTCGCCTAGTCAAAGGAGCATATTGGGATACAGAAATTAAAAATACCCAAAAAGATGGTCATAACCATTTTCCGGTATTTACCCGTAAGTCGTCCACCGATGTTTCCTATCATGCCTGTGCTAATAAACTATTAGAATATCGAGATAGCATTTATCCTCAGTTTGCCACCCATAATGCTTATACTGCAGCAACTATTGTTGAGCTAGCTGGTGACGATAAAGAAGGCTTTGAATTTCAATGTTTACATGGCATGGGCGATTCGTTATATGATCAAATCGTCTCGGGAGAAAATATTCAATGTCGTATTTACGCCCCTGTTGGTCATCACGAAGATCTATTGGCGTATTTAGTACGTCGCCTATTAGAAAATGGTGCGAATTCTTCTTTCGTTAACGCCATTGTTGACGAGTCGCAACCGGTCGAGTCTTTACTTGAAGATCCTGTTGAAAAGACTCAGCGCTTAAAAGATAAATACAATAATCAAATTGTTAAACCTATTGCCTTATATCACGACAATAATGGCGCAGGACGTGACAATTCAATTGGCCTAGATTTAACGGATATTGATCAGATAACCATGTTAAAAACCTCAGTGGAACACTGGTTTACTAATCATCGGATCAACGCAGAGGACGTACCAGAACATGCCTTAGCAGTTAAGAACCCAGCTGATCTTAGTGAAATTATTGGTTTTCATCAGTTACATGATAAAAATGCAATGTTAGCGATGATCGATACGGCCGAATCCGCGTTTTGTTCATGGTCACAAACACCGGTTTTAGAACGTGCTGCGTTACTGTGTCGTGTAGCGGATATTCTGGAGCGTCACATGGATGAACTTATCGCCATGTGCATCAAAGAAGCGGGCAAAATTACTCAAGACGGTATCGATGAAGTGCGAGAAGCTGTTGATTTTTGCCGTTATTATGCCGAACGCGCGATTGAATTAGCAGAAGATGAACGTCTTGAACCTCGAGGTGTTGTCCTGTGTATTAGCCCGTGGAACTTCCCATTGGCGATATTTTTAGGGCAAGTTGCTGCTGCAATTGCAACAGGCAATACTGTGCTTGCAAAACCTGCCGAGCAAACGGGGTTAATTGCCTTGTATACAATTGAGTTAATGAAATCAGTCGGCTTACCAGATGGTGTCGTTCAAGCAGTTATTGCTCGTGGTAGTGATGTCGGTAGCATGATTCTCCCAGATAATCGTATTCAAACGGTGATGTTTACCGGTTCAACCGAAACAGGTACCAAGATTTCACAAACCTTAGCTGAGCGCGGTGGCGATCAAGTACCATTAATTGCTGAAACTGGCGGTCAAAATTGTATGGTCGTTGACTCTACTGCGTTACCAGAGCAAGTGGTTGACGATATTATCTCTTCTGGTTTTCAATCTGCAGGGCAACGCTGTTCAGCGCTACGCGTGCTATTTTTACAAGAAGACATTGCTGATGGCGTGATTACCATGCTTAAAGGGGCATTAGCAGAATTACATGTTGGTGATCCCGCGCAATTAAGCACAGATATTGGCCCAGTAATCGACCAGAAAGCACTCGACGCACTTAATGCACACAGTGATTACATGAAAACCCATGGCAAACTACTTTATCAATGTGCCATTTCAGAAGAAGTATCTGGTAAGGAGCATTTCTTTTTTGCCCCTCGACTTTATGAGATTGATGATATTAGTGTGTTAAAGAAAGAAGTCTTTGGGCCTTGCGTACATGTTGTGCGTTTTAAAGGCGAAGACATTGAAAGTGTTATCGATAAGATCAATAGCACAGGTTTTGGTTTAACCATGGGTATTCACTCCCGTATTAATCACCGAGCACTTGAATTGGCGAAACTTTCTCGAGCAGGGAATATTTACATTAATCGCAATATGATAGGCGCTATTGTTGGTGTGCAACCTTTTGGTGGCCGTGGTCTTTCAGGTACCGGACCTAAAGCGGGTGGACCTAATTATTTAACGCGTTTAGTGAAAGAAAAAGCCACACCAGATGCGGAGCAATTTAACGTGTTGCCCGAACAAGCGGATGCGTTAGAAGGGGATG
>JBNKXM010000428.1:0-2421 GCA_050300315.1 Thalassotalea sp.
ATCGGGCTGATTTCTATGGGATTTCTCGGGCAATGGTTGTTAGAGCAGCAATTACTTGCCCATGAATTATTTGCTGTGGCGCTGAGTGTGTTAGGTGGTTATCTCGGTTTTTATTTTGCTCGCCGCCAACAGGAAAAACTTGCTCATTGTAGCGAATGGGCCCCAAGCTTAATTAAAATTCTATCAGCGAACAATTATCGCAGCAGTTGAGCAATAGAAATCAATGCTGATCTGTAACAAAAGATAGCCCCAGCGCGCTAAATTCGCTAAAATCTCGCCACTATTGAATTTACAACACGTTTAACTGAATTTTCATCTATGAAACATATCCGAAATTTTTCCATTATTGCCCATATTGATCATGGTAAATCGACACTCTCTGATCGTTTGATCCAACATTGTGGGGGGTTACAAGAGCGTGAAATGGCAGCTCAAGTACTTGATTCTATGGATATTGAACGTGAACGTGGTATCACGATTAAAGCGCAAAGTGTTACTTTAGATTATAAAGCGAAAGACGGTGAAGTTTACCAATTAAACTTTATCGACACCCCAGGACATGTGGATTTTTCATATGAAGTCTCGCGTTCTTTAGCTTCTTGTGAAGGAGCCTTGTTGGTTGTTGATGCTGGTCAAGGTGTTGAGGCACAAACAGTTGCTAACTGTTATACCGCTATCGAAATGGATCTTGAAGTTATTCCTATCTTAAATAAGATTGATTTACCTCAGGCCGATCCCGATCGCGTATGTGAAGAAATTGAAGACATCATAGGTATCGATGCGACTGACGCTGTGACTTGTTCGGCTAAAACAGGGCTTGGTATTGAAAACGTACTCGAAACTATTGTTGCCAATATTCCACCACCTGTAGGCGATCCTAATGGCAGTTTACAAGCGCTGATCATCGATTCTTGGTTTGATAATTATCAAGGCGTTGTTTCTTTAGTTCGTATCGTTAATGGCGAGCTGAAAAAAGGTGACAAAATGGTGGTGATGTCAACGGGTCAAACGCATATTATTGATAAAGTTGGTATTTTCACACCTAAGCAGACCGAAACTGGCGTTTTAAGAACCGGTGAAGTAGGCTTTGTTATCGCGGGTATTAAAGAAATTCACGGTGCACCAGTGGGTGATACCATAACGATTTCTAAGAAAGAAGCGGCAGCACCATTACCAGGGTTTAAAAAAGTTCAACCGCAAGTTTACGCCGGTATTTTTCCGATCAGTTCAGATGATTATGAAAACTTTAGGGATGCATTAAATAAACTGAGTTTAAATGACGCGTCGTTATTTTTTGAGCCAGAAAATTCTTCAGCACTAGGTTTCGGTTTTCGTATCGGTTTCCTTGGTTTATTACACATGGAAATTATTCAAGAGCGTCTCGCTCGTGAATACGATCTTGACTTAGTAACGACTGCACCGACGGTAAATTATGAAATTGCATGTACAAACGGTGATATTTTATCGATTGATAATCCTAGTGATTTGCCAGCGATTAATAACATCAGTGAAATTCGCGAACCGATAGTTCAGGCAAATATTCTCGTACCACAAGAGCATTTAGGTAATGTTATTACCTTATGTATCGAAAAACGCGGTATTCAAAAAGATATTATTTACCATGGTAATCAAGTCGCGGTGACCTATGAACTGCCGATGGCAGAAGTTGTTATGGACTTTTTTGATAAGTTAAAGTCTACCAGCCGAGGTTATGCGTCATTAGATTATCATTTTATCCGTTTTGAAGCGGCGGATATGGTGCGTGTTGATGTGATGATCAACGGTGATCGGGTTGACGCGTTAGCGATGATCACCCACCGCAGTAATTCTGTTGCTCGTGGTCGTATGTTGGTGGAAAAACTAAAAGAGCTCATTCATCGCCAAATGTTTGATATTGCTATTCAGGCAGCAATAGGTAACAACGTTATTGCGCGTACTACGGTTAAGCAATTACGTAAAAATGTAACAGCAAAATGTTATGGTGGTGATGTTTCTCGTAAGAAGAAACTTCTTCAAAAACAAAAAGAAGGTAAGAAACGTATGAAGCAAGTCGGTAATGTCGAAGTGCCGCAAGAAGCGTTTTTAGCCGTATTGAAACTCGATAAGTAAAATAGGGAAGTCATGGCGGTATATTTTTCAATATTTTTAGTAATACTGACGTTTGTCACTGGCATTGTTTGGCTAGCAGATAAGTTTTATTTGGCGCCGCAACGCAAATTAAAATTAGCGAATGCACAACAACAATGTAGTGAAAATTTATCTCAAGAGGCTCAGGAAAAATTGCTCGAGCCTTCTGCGATAGTGGATACGTCAGTCCAGATTTTCCCAGTGATTGCGTTTGTATTGGTGTTACGTTCATTCTTGTGGGAACCGTTTCAAATTCCTTCCGGTTCTATGATGCCAACTTTGCTTGATGGCGAT
>JBNKXM010000429.1:0-2420 GCA_050300315.1 Thalassotalea sp.
CAGTGCCTAAACAAACGGCGATGATGCCAATTGATGTGCAAATGACAACACCTGATTTAGCTTGGGCTAACCCAGTGCGTGCCAGTATGAATATGGCACCATTAACTGAGCCAGAAGGTGGTTGGCCTGTAGTTATCTTGCAACATGGTATTACCACCAAGAAAGAAGTGATGCTAGCAGTAACTGGCATGTTATCAATTAATGGTTTTGCAACCGTGGCAATTGATTATCCATTACACGGCAGTCGAGGTTTTGATTTAACAGGTGATGGCGTAGACGATATTAATGCGTCAACGGTTAGTACATTACACTATGTAAATCTCGGTAGCATGTTAAGCATGCGTGATAATACCCGTCAAAGTGCGATAGATATTGTTGGTTTACGTTTAGGTTTAAATTTCTTAGGTGGTGTTGATAGCCAAGGTAACCCGATTCATGTTAACAGCTCAGAAGTGCATTTCTTAGGCCACTCGTTAGGAGCTATTTACGGTATCAATGCGTTAGCTGTGGCAAACACACCGTTAGCACCACAAGTGGATCCTTTGTTTAAAATATCAAGTAATGTTTTAGCAATGCCAGGTTTGATGTTAGCAAACTTTGGTATGGATTCTCCTGCGTTTTCAGGTTTAGCGAAATCTAATTTAACGTATAAGTCGTCTCCTGAATTTAAAGCGTTTGTTGACACTAATTATCCTACTGGATTTACTCAAGAGCAGTTAACGGGCTTGTATGAAGCGTTTTATGCGAGCTTAACGCCAGCTCAGCAAGGTGAGTTAAATGGTGTGTTTGCACAATTTACCTTAATTGCACAAACCGTGACTGATTCAGGCGACCCAATTAACTATGTTAACGCGTTAGCGGCAACTGAAACACCAACATTGTTGTTTGAGGTAGTTGGTAACGGCATGGATAACTTGCCAGACCAAGTGGTAACCAATACTGCACCATATACACCGTTAGGTGGTACTGAGCCAGCAATTGCATTGTTAGGTTTACCAAGAGTCAATGAAACTACTCAAGGCTCTGGTGCGGTACGTTTTGTTAATGGTCATCATGGTTCGATCCTTGATCCACGAGCGAATGCCGCTTCACCAGATGTTGAGAAAAGCGCACGTGTTACGCAAGAAATGCAGACAGAAATGGCAGGCTTCTTTGCCACCAAAGGCCAAGTGATCATGGTCAATGATCCAGAAGTGGTGTTTTAATCACATCATAATTTCTAGTTAGTGAAAAGCCTTCAGTAATGAGGGCTTTTTTTATGGATTTTTATCCCCATGTTATGATCAATTATCTTTGTTATTCTAAGCGGCATAAATATTTAAGCCGTGTGACAGTCAGTTTATTAATTATGGAGAAAACATTTGGAATTTTTATATGAATATGGATTGTTTTTAGCGAAAACAATCACGTTTGTTGTTGCATTTATTGCCATTGTTGCGGTCATTGCATCGTCGGCGATCAAGCAAAGCGCAAAAAAAGGTGAACTTGAAATCACTGATATTTCAGAGCATTTGCAAGATATCGAAGATGAAGTAACCCATCATTTGTTAACTAAAGAGCAACTGAAAGAAAAAGAAAAGCGCGATAAAAAAGCGGCGAAAGAAAAAGCCAAAGCTGATAAAGCAGCGGCGAAAAAGCACGGTGATGAGCAAGATGCTGACTACCAAGCTAAGCTGTTTGTGATTGATTTTAAAGGTAGTATTGATGCCAAAGAAGTTGCGTCGCTGCGTGAAGAAATTACCGCAATATTATTAGTGGCGAATGAAAAAGATGAAGTATTAGTACGCCTTGAAAGCGGTGGTGGTATGGCGCATTGTTATGGTTTAGCCGCCTCGCAGTTAGACAGACTTCGTCAAGCCAATATTCCACTTACCGTCGCTGTAGACAAGGTTGCCGCTAGTGGTGGTTACATGATGGCTTGTGTTGCCAATAAGGTGTTATCGGCACCGTTTGCAATTTTGGGCTCGATTGGCGTGATTGCGCAAATTCCTAACTTTAATAAAATATTAAAGAAAAATGATGTTGAATTTGAACAATTAACCGCAGGTAAATTTAAACGCACCTTAACTATGTTTGGTGAAAACACTCAAGAAGGGCGTGAGAAGTTTATTGAAGAAATCGAAGAAATGCATGAGTTATTCAAAGCGCATGTGGCAGAGCATCGTCCAAGTCTAGACATTGAAAAAGTTGCCACGGGTGAAACTTGGTCAGGTAAAAAAGCGATTGAAGTCGGCCTTGTTGACGAGCTAATGACCAGTGATGATTATTTATGTCAGGCAAATAAAGAGCGCAAAGTGGTTGGTATTAAATACGCAACTAAGAAAGGGCTTGCTGAAAAGTTCTCGAAAGCGGCGTCATTATCAGCAGAATCGTTTCTAGGCAAATTGTGGCAAAATAATCGTATTTTCCCAAGTTAGGAT
>JBNKXM010000430.1:0-2413 GCA_050300315.1 Thalassotalea sp.
AACAAAAGATGGATTAACCGGACTGGTTACTCATGGTGCTTTTAAAGAAAAACTCAAGATAGAAATGGACCGTGCGTCTCGAAACAACTTACCGCTGAGTTTTGGCCTTATCGATGTGGATCATTTTAAGAAAGTTAATGATTCTATGGGTCACGAAGTTGGTGATATTTTGCTATGTAAAGTCGCCGAACGTTTACGTGGCATAGGCAGAAAACTCGACTCTATTTACCGTTTAGGTGGTGATGAGTTCAGTTTAATTATTGAAGATACCAACGATATCCATACTATTACTACAATTGCGAAAAATATCTTAAAAAGCATTGCCGAACCATTAAAACTAAAAAGCCAAGAAATCGTATTGTATTCAAGTATCGGTATCGTCTTGTATCCAGAAGACGGGATAACGCCGCACGATCTACTTAAAAATGCTGATACGGCTATGTATCATGCAAAACATGCTGGCGGCAATCAATATCAATTTTTTAATGGTTCAATGAATAAGCAAGCCGTTAAGCGATTACAAATCGAAGGCTTGATCCGCCATGGATTAAAAGAAGATTATTTCTCCGTGTTCTATCAACCGAAAATAGAAATCTCTACTGGTAAAGTGGCAGGAATGGAAGCCTTAGTGCGATTTGAAACTCCATCTAAAGGTATCATCAGCCCCGTCGTTTTTATTCCTGTTTCAGAAGAAACAGGTCAAATCATTGATATTGGTGAAGTTGTTTTAAGAAAAGCTTGTTATGCAACTAAAGATTGGATTGATGCTGGGCTGTTTGATGGCCGGATCGCGGTAAACTTATCCGCCGTGCAATTTACCCAGCCTAATTTAGTCGGTATGATTGCCGATGTATTAAAAGAAACTCGATTACCCGCTAAATATTTAGAGTTAGAAATTACCGAAGGCACAGTCATGGATTCGCCACAAAAAGCAATCGAAACCATGTTACAAATTCGTGCTATGGGTATTCATCTATCATTAGATGACTTTGGTACAGGCTATTCTTCCTTAGCTTATTTGAAAAAATTCCCATTAAATACCTTGAAAATCGATAAAGCATTTGTTGATGACATCGAAACCTCTGAGCAAGGAAGAAACATGGTCGCAACCATAGTTACTATTGCACATAACTTAGGGTTACAAGTAGTTGCCGAAGGGGTAGAAACTAATCAACAGTTAAGTTTCTTATCCGGATTACGTTGTGAGCAGTTACAAGGTTATCTATACAGTAAACCATTACCACAAAAAGACTTTAGAAGTTATTTACTGTCCCATCAAATCACCGACAAATCTACGTCGTTCAATCGTTTATAGATAATTACCGCATGACAAAAATTTGGCGCATATAAAATTGAGCTACAGGCCTTTATTTTAAAGGTCTGAATAGTTGGCACACTTATCGCTATATCTTTTCTGAATCACACTAATCAGAAAAGGAATAATAAAATGCTTAGCTCAATTATTTTAACTCTTGCAATGAATAGCACGCCAGTTCCAAGCGCTGATGTCGCGAAATTAGAGATTGAACAAACAGGCATAAAAGGCGTTAGAATTCATGACGCGTTTAACATTGAGACAACAGGTATTAAAGGCGTTCGTATTAATGAATCTTTAAACGAACAAAAAACAGGTATTAAAGGCGTTAGAATTCGTGACGCGTTTAACATTGAGAAAACAGGTATTAAAGGCGTTCGTATTAATGAATCTTTAAACGAACAAAAAACAGGTATTAAAGGCGTTAGAATCTAGGAGTAACCAATGATCAAGTTAATTAAATCTATCTTTGTCGTTGCCCCTAAAGAAAATTCGATTGCAGCGAAAATAGAAATTAAAGAAATGCCTGCAAAATCTTTGTGGTCTTAATTCAAACAAGATTTACCATAAAGGTTTTATTGATAATCGCTACAAGGATGTTAGCGGCTATATATCAATAAATTTTCGTTTTCAACTAGCTATTAAGCATTAAAAAACAAACAGTTAAATCCAAACAAACGATTTACCTTCATTCTCTTTTTCATACAAAACATTGGCCACACCAAAGGGCCAAAACACAAGCCTGCAAAAGCCCAGCGTTTGCGTCCCAACCCATTAGATAACGCTTGGCAATAAAAGAAAATAGAACAAACAACAGCTAACGCAACAATAAGCAACAACATCATACCTAATCGAATCAAATGAGTGAAAATTTACAGTCGCGCAATATACTGCAATTAGAGTTTTTATTCAACAAAAATAGAGCAATTATTCAACACCTTGATGCGCTCTTTTTTGGCGTTTTCCTTAATGAAAAAGAGGCAAATCAATGCCTCTTTTTGCTTTGCCATTGCCGCTCTTCTGGCAAATATATGCCTATCTTTTAGCTCGTGTAAAAAACAGATCTAATCACTAATTAACTACACAGAGGTTAGCTAT
>JBNKXM010000431.1:0-2402 GCA_050300315.1 Thalassotalea sp.
ACAAATCACTATGGTATCAAAAAACACCGCTAACATTTGAACATAACCCTGTGACACGGGATGAGGAGGATGTGGCTCAGCCGCCGCTGCCGCATTAGGCGAGCTCCCCATTCCAGCTTCGTTAGAATATAAACCGCGCTTAACACCTTGCACTATGGCAACGCCTACTAGGCCACTACCCGCCTCTTTTAAACCAAACGCAGAGGTAAAAATATCGGCAATAATTGCTGGCAGCTCAGCAATATTCATTGCTAACACTATCAAGCAAATAGCGACATAAGCGAGCCCCATAAACGGCACGGTCAGCTCAGCAAAACGGGCGATATTTTTTAAGCCACCTAAGATAATCAAAGCAGCAAAAATGGTGATCACTATGCCGGTTGTTAATGGCTCTATCCCATAAGAGCCATGAAATGCATCAGTAATTGAATTCGCTTGTACTGAACTAAAAACAAGACCATAACCAAAAAATAAGCACAAGGAGAAAACCACTGCTAAGCGCTTATTTTGCAAGCCCTTACTCATATAATATGCGGGGCCACCTCGAAAATTACCGTTTTGATCTTTTTCTTTATACAACTGCCCAAGCGCGCTCTCAGCAAATGCCGTTGCCATGCCAACCAAGGCAATAAGCCACATCCAAAATACCGCGCCAGCGCCGCCTAATGAAATGGCAACAGCAACCCCCATTAAATTACCTGTGCCGACGCGCGCAGCGAGTGATGTACATAACGCCTGAAATGAAGAAATACCGTGGGTACTTGATTTGCGACTCGATTTTAAAATCGCAAACATATGAAAAAACTGCGTAAACTGTAAACCTTTTAAACGCAAGCTGAACCAAATACCGCAACCAGTTAACAGATAAATTAAAATACTACCCCACAGGTAGCCGTTGATGGTACCAACCCAAGATTCAATCACGTGTTTGTTATTCTCTTCTCAAATAATGCTATACAGAATAACAAACTCTCCAATGAATAGAAGCTTAATAATCAACCAATTAACACTAGTTCACCATAAACGCATAAAAACTTAATCGATCAATTCAAGCCATGGCGATATCAGCCACGTAGCTTGACCAAGGGCTTACTTTGCAAGATTGGGATATAGATGCAGTAAACAACCTTTACCAACAAAGGTTAAATGATATGAGGTTTCACCATCGTCTGGGTTGGTAATAGACTCAACAATACCTTTCTCAACTAAAAAATCTAACAGCACTGAAGAGAGTTCTTGGCGCTTCATTTTTGCAGCTAATTCCATTTTAGTGGCAACACCTTTTAACGAATATAAGGTTTTCATCAGCCGAGCTTCACCGTCTGAGAGTTTAGGAATACCGCCTAAATACGGTGGAAATTGTTTATCAATGTATTTACCCGCCACACGCTTATAAGACGCCTGAATGGCATTGATATCTTCTTCTTTATCGCCGGTTAGCTCATATGAATGAAATACCCCAGCTTCTTTCAGTAAATAGTCCACTTTAGCTAAAAATATCGGTACCCCACTATCTTGAGCGACGTGATAAAATCCCGTTTTCCAGCGCTCTGAGCGTCCTCTTGTGCCTTCAGGCGTAAACAAGAAAAAAACTTTGGCTGATTTATGGCGAGTAACGAATTGTTTAATGGTGTCGACTTGCCCTTGACCTTTACTCGAACGATCAATCGGCATTGCCCCTAACCACATCATAACTTGACCGATAATCGGGGTGCGGCACCAACTGTCTTTAATGGAAAAATAAATTTTTACATCTTGTAAAATCGCAGCGCCAAGTGCGTAAATAAAATCCCAGTTTGAAGTGTGCGGTGCGGCGATAGCCACGCCAGCCCCTTTAGGGCTAATTTTGGTCACCTGCCAACCAGCGATTTTGAACCACAAATAAAAAATTGATTTAAGAACGTACTTACCGATAACGCCATCAAAAATGGTGTTATCTCTAATGTTTGCTAATTTACGCGTCATAATATTACGATACAACAGGTAGGATCAGTGAAATATAGCGTTAAATATAGCACATTTTACTAATAAAAAAGCCAGCAATTAACTTACTGGCTGATTAATAAATTAATAACCCAATGAATTATAATGCTTTATAAATTCTTTCCACTGAATCTTTAGCATCACCAAATAACATTTGTGTGTTCTCTTTAAAGAATAATGGGTTTTGCACACCAGCATAGCCGGTATTCATTGAGCGTTTAAAGACAATGACATTTTTCGCATGCCAAACCTCAAGCACTGGCATACCGGCAATCGGACTGGTGGGATCTTCTGCCGCTGCTGGGTTCACCGTATCATTTGCGCCAATTACTAACACTACATCTGTACTAGCAAAGTCTTCATTAATTTCATCCATGCCTAAGACGATATCATACGGCACTTTAGCTTCAGCCAATAAC
>JBNKXM010000432.1:0-2398 GCA_050300315.1 Thalassotalea sp.
GACAACCAAGATATCCAATTAACAGCGCTTATTAATCAAGTGTTAGCACAAGACCCTCGACCCGCTTACAAACAATCATCACTTGACGATAAGGTCTATGGCATGCGCCTTTATCATTTTAATATAAAGTGGCGTCTGATCAGCGCGAGTACAGTTGAAGTGTTTGAGATAAGCTAGCGCTAGAATCTGTTGTTTAAAAACCTAAGGATAGATAAATGGTAATTCGTCCTGCAGTAGAACTGCCTTTGTTAGCCGCCATTTGGGGTGGTTCATTTTTATTAATGAAAATTGGCGGCGCAGAATTTGGCCCAATATTGTTTATGGCGCTACGCACGTTAACGGCAAGTGTTTTTTTGCTCGCCCTGCTCTTACTCAACAAACAATTTAAAACCTTACTTAATCATAAAAAATCGCTATTTATTGTTGGTCTACTCAATACCGCTATTCCGTTTGTCTTGTTTGGTTGGGCGACGCTGACATTAACCGCTGGTAGCACGTCAGTATTGAACGCGACAACGCCTATGTTCGGCGCCATTGTTGCGGTGATTTGGCTCAAAGATAAACTCAACAAGATGTCGATAGTTGGACTTATTACAGGCTTTATCGGCGTGTATGTTTTGATGTTTGATAAAATAAACCAGCCGCAATCAAATGTTGTTCTGCCGATGTTAGCCGTGATGACTGCCTCGTTATTTTACGGCATTGGCGCAAACTACACTAAACGATATTTAACCGATTTGAAGCCGTTAACGTTAGCTGCTGGTAGTCAAATTTCAGCAACCCTAGTGCTGTTGCCATTAAGTCTGTGGTATTTACCGTCAAGCATGCCGAGTATGCCAGCAATTAATGCGGTGATTTTATTAGGCATTGTCTGTACGGGCTTTGCCTACATCATATTTTTTCGATTAATTTCCGCGATGGGGCCAACAAAGGCGATTTCGGTAACTTATTTGATCCCCGCTTTTGGCTTATTCTGGGGCGCGGTATTTTTACAGGAACAAATCACTTTGACCATGCTATGTGGATGTCTATTAATTTTATTTGGTGTTGCGTTAACTACGGGTATAGTGAAATTGAACCGTCATGTAGCCAATGCTAATAAATCATCGGCTTCCTCATCAGCTCCATAAAGTAAACAGCCGGCATTTAGCCGGCTGTTTATATCAAGTTAGCATCATTGCTTAGGGGTGATGACCACCAACACCGTGAGCATGACCATGAGCAACTTCTTCTTCGGTCGCGTCACGCACGTCAACCACTTCTAAATCAAAAGTTAACACTTTACCAGCTAATGGCGGGTTGATATCAACTGTTACCATAAAACGGCCCGGCTTGATCACGGTAACTTGACGTTGTCCTTGTTCCGTTTCAACAACGGCTGTCATACCGGCTTGCCATTTAGCATTTTTACTTGGTAAACCAAGCAAATGTTTGACTGGCACACGTTGGATCATATCTTCATTACGCTCACCGTACGCATCTTCTGGTTGTAAAGTCACAGAAAACTTGTCGCCTGCTTGCTTGTCAGTTAACGCTTTTTCAACACCCACTAACATATTATTGAAACCGTGTAGGTAAGCTAATGGCTCAGAGCCAACAGATGATTCTAACTCAGTACCCGCTTCATCTTTTAAGGTGTAGTGAAATTGCACTACTGTTTTGTCTGCGATCTTCATAATATTTCCACATAAACGTTAAATTGGCGCGAGTGTATCAAAAAGCCTAGGCTTGCACTACGATTTGTCATCAAAATCATGCCCATATCAGCAAAATAATAACGCTTAGTAAAATTAAAAACATACCAAGATATTCCCTAGGCGATATTTTTTCCTTAAAAATTCGATAGGTTAAAAACAAGGTGATAAAAAACTCTACCTGTCCTAATGCTTTAACATAAGCCGCATTCTGATAACTTGCGCCGGTAAACCAACCAATAGACCCTAACACACTGGTCACGCCAACAAATAAACACAATCGCCATTGACTCACCATCACGCCCAGTTGCTTGCTATCGTTAATGGCAACATAAACGAGCGAGATAACTGACTGAACAACTATCATAAAAACGAGTGTCGTGGCAGCGCTGACCATAAGATCAGTTTGCAGCGCTAGGCTTGCTTCCCTGATCAATAATGTCGTGATCGCAAGACCAAGCCCTGATGCTAAACCAAAACCCGCACCAGGATTTTTAAAAACATCAGCGTAGGTAAATCTGACTTTAGAAACAATCAACACACCTACGACACCGACAATGACCGAGATCCAGCCGAGCAAACTTAGCGAAACAGAAAAGATTATCGCGCCAACTACTGCGACTTGAATCGCTTCAGTTTTCGCTAAACTGGTCGCTACGGCAAAATTTCGATACTTAAACGCCGCGACTAAACACGCGGTACCG
>JBNKXM010000433.1:0-2398 GCA_050300315.1 Thalassotalea sp.
AAACATGGTGAGATAGATGATACACATGAAGAGAGAGGAGTTTGGGATGATGTGTATCACAATGCCAATGAATTTGATGAAGACAATCAAGATGATAGTGATGGTCTTGATGAATTTAAATATGATGATTGGTTATGTCACATTAGGAACAAACGATCTAGAAAAGGCGGTTAATTTTTACGATCAATTATTTGCAACGATTGGTGCTGGACGTTTCTTAGAAACAGAACAATTTGTCGCTTGGGCAACAGCGCCTGACAAACCTGGGGTATCAATCACTAAACCTTTTGATGGTAAACCGGCAACGGTTGGTAATGGTGTTATGGTGGCAATCGCACTTGATTCGCCTGAGCAAGTTGATGCCTTCTATCAAAAAGCAATGTCGCTTGGTGCAACCAGTGAAGGAGAGCCAGGGCCAAGAGGAGAAATGACAGGTTTTTATGCTGGCTATTTTAGAGATTTAGATGGCAATAAACTTAATGCGTTTCATTTTGCTATGCCTAGCTCTTAAAACTTAAACCCTGAAAGTAACACAGGCAACAATACGTAACACGCTAGGTACTCGATAACGAGTAGCTAGCGAATTTGACTACTGAGGATTTGGCTGGAATGAAGAAAATTAAAAACGAATCGGCATTACTAAAAAAGGCGATTGAAATAGGTGAAAAGTATGCCAAAAATAGAGGCTATAGCGGCTTCTCAGCAACCGATGCGTCAAAAGAAAAGATCGAAGTGCTATATCGCTTGTTGGTTAACGACAAACTTGTACATCCTTTGCCAAGTGATCAAGAAGACCTATTAAGCATGAAGCACAAGCTTGCATTGCGGATTGCTAAGCAACTACCGGCCGATCACCCGCTGTTAAAGTAGCAGGTTTTTTAGTATTAGCATTAACTGTGCACCGTGCTTCGTTGACAATGTAGAGGAAAAAACGTCATTATCGTGATTTTAATGTTATCTTCATTAATATGAAAAAATATTTACGCTACTTAACGTTTTTACTGCTTATTGTGCATTACGGCGCTGTAAGCCAAGAATCCAATGTAAAAGTTGTTTTTATCAATCCAGGTTCGCCGGAAGTTAATGCTACAGGTGATTTCTGGCGAAACGTTAGCTTTTTTATGCAGGATGCCGCCGATGATTTAAAGATTGAACTTGTCACTATTTATGCGTGTCGAGATCATATCTTAATGAAATCTTTTGTTGATAAAGTGCTTAGCCATCAGCCAGATTATGTTGTGCTCGTCAACGAAAAAGGTGTAGTTGTTAACATGGTAAAACAATTGGCAGCTCGCAATGTGCCGATATTTTTTCTACTTAATGGCTTGAATGAACAGGACATTAGCGAACTAACGAAGCATGAACGCGCATTGATTAAAGGCAGTGTTGTGCCGGATAACTTTAGTGTTGGTAAAAAACTGCTTGAACAACTTACTTTAGTGCATAAAGCAAATGATCCTCACAATGGCGTTAGTAATCTGTTAGCTTTACAAGGTGATTTTACAACACCAGCATCTCTGGAAAGGGAACGGGGCTTCAAACAAGCTGTTGCTGAACATAAGCAGCAGTTTCGTCTGATAGACAGTAGTGTAGCAAACTGGTCAAAAGCTCAGGCATATCAAAAAATCAAAGGCTTATTGCAACGCAATCGTATCGACACTATTTGGGCGGCAAATGATGCGATGGCGTTTGGTGCTAAACAAGCAGTGCAAGAAGCAAAACTACACTATCCTGTTACAATTGGTGGTGTTAATTGGGATATTAATGATCAAAACTATCCGTTAGATGTTTCTTTTGGCGGGCATGTTACGTTAGGCGCCTATGCTATGGTGATGTTAGCCGATATAGCACAAAACCGTCTTCCAGAAAGTAAGAGACACCAAACCGTCAATATATTTGAATCAACTAAGGTTCCTTATTACAAAAGATTTGTTGAGCGCCTTGCTACTAAACAGTTTGCTCCATACGATTTTACCGTTTTTAGTCATGCTAATTCACAAGCCCTGACATTTACTCTGGAAAATCTGGATAGTGCCTTTGTATTAGACTTTGGCTTAGATAAGTAATAACGTTTACCAACGCATTCTGGCTCTAAACGGTTTGGCTTCACGCTCTTGATGAGTTTGATTGTAAGTTTTAATACGGTAATTTTTACCAAGTATGATCTTTATTTGATAATAACTTTCTCGCGCTAATGCCATGCCTGAGCTACTCCACCAGCTTTTATGGTAAAGCTTTTTGCAGCCAGCAATCGCGTCTGGAGATTGTTTTATTAAGGTTTCTGCCAGCAGAGTTGCTTGCTCAAGCGGTTGCTCTGCAACTTTTGTTACTAAACCTAGCGCTAATGCCTGTTCACCCGTTATTTCTTTCGCTGTCATTGCCAGCTCTTTTGCCACAT
>JBNKXM010000434.1:0-2396 GCA_050300315.1 Thalassotalea sp.
ATGGCACGATCCGTTTCACTAAAAGGGGTTAAATCCATTTGCCAGCGCAAATGGTCTTGAATAGATTCGGTTGTTTCGCCTTGATAAGTGTAATCTTCGGAAGCGACACTGATACCTGTGTTAGAAACGCCGGCGCTGTAGGATTCATCCCAGGTTGTATCGATATTTAATTCTTCTGGAATTTCTGACTTATCCATAGCCTCAGAGGTACTGATTTCGTCAATAGTCGGGGTTGAATCTTCGCTTCCGTCCGAGTTACTTGATAGTTGTTCGCCAGTGCCTGCTGAAAATGCTTCTTCTAGGTTATCAGGAGTCGATTCTTGATTACCTTGTGAAGATTCATCGATTTCCAATAACGGATTATTTTCTAACGCCTCTTGTATTTCTTGTTGAAGATCTAAAGTCGACAGTTGCAACAACTTAATTGCTTGTTGCAACTGTGGCGTCATGGTGAGTTGTTGTCCTATTCGGAGCTGCAGACTAGGGCGCATTAACGAATTTGATTCCTATTAATTATTATCATTATCTTTTCTCTGAGCATATCATAACTATAGCGTGAATTGCTCACCTAGGTATACATCTCTTACCTGTTGATTTGCAAGAATTTGACTTGCATCACCTTCAGCGATTAATTCTCCGTGACTGACAATATAAGCATGTTCACAAACACTCAAGGTTTCTCTTACATTGTGATCTGTGATTAAGATACCTATGCCTCGTTGCTTTAAGTGTAGAATAATTTTTTTTATATCTCCTACAGAGATTGGGTCAACACCAGCAAATGGTTCATCAAGCAGGATAAATTTAGGTTCTGCCGCCAGCGCACGAGCAATTTCAACCCGTCGTCTTTCCCCACCAGAGAGGCTCATGCCAAGGTTTTCCGTGATGTGACCTATGTTAAATTCTTCAACTAAGTGTTCGAGTTTTTCTTCTCGCTCAACGTCACTAAGATCTTTTCTGGTTTGTAAAATCGCCATGATATTTTCATAGACGGTTAACTTTCGAAAAATCGATGCTTCTTGTGGCAAATAACCAATACCTTTTCGCGCACGCTCATGCATCGGCAATAAGGTGATATCTTCGTCATTTAAGATGATCTTGCCACTGTCATTCGTTACTAAACCGACGATCATGTAAAACGAGGTGGTTTTACCCGCACCATTTGGCCCTAATAAACCGACAATTTGCCCTTCTTTGACTTGTAAGCCAACATTCTTGACAACTTTTCTGCCTTTGTATGCTTTGGCTAGGTTTTTGGCGATCAGTGTGGCGGTCATTTCTTTTTCTTATCCAGTGCTTTAGGCTGTAATACAGTTTTTACGCGATCATTATTTTCGCTGTCTGCTAATACTTGTTCGGTGAGAAAGTTATAAGTAATGGTACTACTGCTTACCTTACTGCCTTCCTGATGTAATTCGGCATTGCCTGAAATTGTCACTGTATTTTTGCTTGGCTCGTAACGAATCTCATTTGCTTGAAGACGGATAGGCGTGCCGTCTTCAAGGGTTTGGCTAAATGTAGCAGGTTTCCCTTTAGCAATATAGGTTTTGTTGTCAGTGCCTGTTTCAGTGATGACTTGGACAAGATCGGCTTTAATAATCAATGAGCCTTGAGTGATCACGACATCATCGATATAGCTGAAAATTTTATTTTTTAAATCGGCCGCTTGACGTGCAGCATTAATATTGATCTCTTGTTTAAGGTCAGATTTGGTTGCATGAGCTTGGCAAAATATGCCGAAAAAAAGCGCCAAACCAAGTGCACTGTGCTTAATGTTGTTGATAAATGGTTTTTTCATGTTTAGTTAATGTTACTTGTTTAGTGTTTAAATCTACAATTAACCCGGTGCCGAGCATCAAAAAATCTTTTCCTTTAATTTCGATATCTTGATTTGAGCTAATAATATTGGTCTTTAAATCTAATTCTAAATATTTTCCATGAATTTCTTGAATTAAACTCTCTTTATCAGTGGCAATTAATGCGACTCGGTTTTCTAACTTTACGCGATTATTGTTGTAAAGTGTGCCTTCATTTGCTGATATTTTCCATGGTTCGTCACTACCTTTTGGATATAAGGTATATTGAGGAAACTCAAAATGTGTGACCGCTAATCCTGCATAATGTTCCATACGTGTAGCATCGATAATATAGGATAGTTGGCCTTTTTGGTTAAATGTTTCGCTATTAAGCGACTCAGCGATAAAGTCAGGTGCGATTTGATTGTCAACATTTTCACTTTGGCTGATGTTGGCTTGACGCCATTCTATTAAGCCGTAGCAAAAAATTGCGAAGACGAAAAATAAAAAAGTCAGCGTGTGAGTTCTACTCATATACTTGCGCCCGACGCATACTGCAAGGTGTTTTGACTGTGCATGATGATATCACATACTTCTCTA
>JBNKXM010000435.1:0-2394 GCA_050300315.1 Thalassotalea sp.
CCAGCAAATACCATCAGCTGTATTGATACGCTGACAGCGATGCGCTAAGCCAGAAAATGATGCTAGTTGCTTAACCATTGCATCTAACGGCCAACCTACGCTATAACCCAACGCTAATACCGCAAGATAATTTAACGCATTGTGAACACCTGCTAACGGCAGTTCATCAAGGCTGATCAACGCTTGTTGATCAAAAGCGAGAGAATATTTTTGTTCAATTTGACATAACCCAAACTGACCATGTTCCCCTTCATCGCTACCAAACGACACAAGTGCCTGCTCGTTTGACTTAACTATTTTGCCATCGGTGAGCATTGAGTAACTCAAACTATCATCACGGTTTATCACCGCCGTTTTTGCACCAGCAAATATCGCTTGTTTAATCGCACTGTAGTTTTCTATCGTTTGATGGCGGTCTAAATGATCGTCACTGACATTAAGCACAGTAGCGGCGAGCGCTTGCATACTGGTTAAGGTTTCTAATTGAAAGCTTGATAATTCCAACACGTAAAAATCAACGTCATCTGACAATTGTTCTAACACAGGTAAACCTATGTTACCGCCTAAGCCTATCTTAAGCCCTAGCCCTTGACCAACATGAGTTAACAAGGAGACAACCGTTGACTTACCATTAGAGCCAGTAACCGCAATGATAGGTTTAGTGGTGATCCGACAAAATAGTTCAACATCACCTAATACTTCGGTCTGCTCGCCAATTATCGCTCGCAATCCTTCACTATCGAGATCAATACCAGGACTTACTAACAAAATATCCGCTAAACCAATTAGCTGCTTGTCCCACGCGCCTAACACCAATTGACATTTGGAGTACTGCATCGCGAATTCATCTGAGTTAACGGCATTGTCACGGCTATCGTTAACCACACAGGGCAAATGATGTGCAGTTAAAAATTTCACGCACGACATACCGGTTAGGCCAGCGCCTAACACGACAATGCGTTTATTTTCTAACTGAGCGATCACTCGCGCTAATTGCATAATTTATCTCTTAACGTAATTTCAGGGTTGCGAGCCCAATTAACACTAATACTAAAGAAATGATCCAAAACCTGACGATAACTCTAGGCTCTGGCCAACCTTTTAATTCATAATGGTGATGAATAGGTGCCATGCGAAAGATTCGCTGGCCACGCAACTTGTACGAGCCAACCTGCAAGATCACCGAAACGGTTGCCAGCACAAAGACACCGCCCATAATAAATAACACTAACTCTTGGCGAACTAATACCGCGATCACACCAAGTGCGGCGCCAAGGGCTAATGAGCCAACATCGCCCATAAACACCATCGCCGGATAAGTGTTGAACCATAAAAAGCCGATACCAGCACCAACTATGGCAGTGCATACCACGACCAATTCACTGGTTTGAGCAATATGAGGAATATTTAAGTAGCTCGAAAAGTTAACGTTACCAGTAACATAAGCAAACAATGCAAATGCGCCAGCAACCATAATAGTTGGCACAATCGCTAAACCGTCTAAGCCATCGGTAAGATTCACCGCATTACTGGTACCCACGATGACAAAATAGCTCATTAGTACGTAAAAAATACCTAATTGCGGTAAAACGTCTTTAACGAAAGGAATAATAAGCGAAGTTTCTGCAACGCTTTGTGCGCTTGAATATAAGAAAAACGCGACACCTAAACCAATGACGGTTTGCCAAAAATATTTCCAACGCGCAATCAAGCCATTGGCATCTTTGCGGATCACTTTACGATAATCATCAACAAAGCCTATGATGCCAAAGCTGATGACAACAAACAGCACCACTAAGACGTAGCTGTTAGTTAAATCACCCCATAACAAGACGCTAAAAACAATCGAAGCTAAAATCAAGATACCGCCCATTGTTGGCGTGCCTGATTTTGATAAGTGACTCTCTGGCCCATCATCGCGTACCGTTTGACCGATTTGCATGCGTTGCAACGCTCTGATCAATTTAGGACCAAAATATAGTGAAACCGCTAATGCCGTTAATGTTGAAACTATCGCCCGAAACGTCAAATATGAGAAAACGTTAAACGCGCTGTAGTAGTGAGTTAAATAATCGCTCAACCAAAGTAACATTAGACGGTTTCCTCTTGAATATGATCTTTTTGCCAACGAATAATGTCGTTAACAACATATTCCATATGGGAGCTACGAGAGCCTTTAACTAAAATAGAGATTTGCTGCTGTTCATCAACAAGCATGGCTTGTAATTGACTGACTAATAACTCACGTTCGCTGAAATGCTCACCGTGATGATTCGCGCTTGCGAACGCATCTGACGTGCTTTGACTCAATACGCCAAACGTTAACAAATCATCGATATTTTTTTCTGCCGCATATTCACCAACTTCTTGGTGATAACTTCTCGCATCAGAGCC
>JBNKXM010000436.1:0-2383 GCA_050300315.1 Thalassotalea sp.
TTCACTAAAGTACCATTCTAATCCCAGGTCAAATTGCGTTGCTCGATATGGGTCAATATTTGGGTTACCGCCTGAGCCAGTTTGCGTTTCTTTGTTATAAGACGTTGAAGATGTCATATCGGCATAATCCGGACGAGACATCACTCGCGCCGCACTTAAACGTAAGATCACTTCTTCATTCAAATCTACCGCTAAGTTAATGCTTGGTAAGATATCAAAATAGTCGCTATCTATTGTGGTCCATGTTTCTTCACCTGTTGCACCAACATATGCTGACGAACTTTGATCCGTTTGTACTAGTCGTACACCTATGTTACCGCGTAGACCGTCGCTATCAATATCGGCTTTAATATAACCAGCTAAGATTTTCTCATTCACTTCAAAAGTACTGGCTTTTAACACTCGGTAATCCCAGCCTAACGCATCACCTTCTCGACGAATTTTATCTGAATCAGTAATTGCATAATCTCGTAATGTGCCAGAAGAACCTTGTCCCGATAAAAAGTCTGACGGCATATTTAATGAATAATCAGCTAAATTCCAGTTTAAATCGGTACGTGCATCTGTAGTATGTTTGGTATTAAAGCGGGTATGATCACGATATTTAACCCCCATTTTAATACTGCTAAAAATCGCAAGATCTAATTGACGAGAAAAATCAGTTTGTAAATATTTTTCATCATCTTTTGCATCATTACTGTCGTAACGAAGGAAGTCTAAGTTCCACAGCTGCGCGTTTGCTGGATCTTTACTGTAACTGACTCTAACGTCTTTCGCCGACGATGCATCAAAGCTGTGTACCGCATTACCACCCCAGCCAACACTGCGATCAGCCTGTGAACCACCTGTGCCTTCGGTATAACCTAAGTGAACACTTGATGTCCAAACATTGCCTTCGTGATCAATTTTTAAATCATAAGATTTGGTTTTAAGTTTGGAATTTCGAACCTTAGTTTCATCTAATATGTTATTACCATCAGGCGAGAGACCAAATGTACCGCCTACGGCCATGGCACCAACTTTATCATGATTAATTAAAGTGATGTCTGTGTATTCTGAGCCACCATAACCAGCCAACCATAAAAAGTTTTGGTTCTCGTTATCCATTTCCATGGTCGAGTCTAAAGCGTTGAACGTCAGATCTGTACTTTCATCGGGGCGATATTGCAAGGTTAAGTTGCCACCGGTTCTGACGCGTTGCTGACTAAACATCGCAGAACCGCCACCACCAGGACTATAAACATCTTTATACACAGTACCATCGGCTAGTGTAATATCTCGTTTCGCCCAGCTCCATGACTCAATACCATCACGGCGTAAGTTACGCTCTTGGCGCACAAGTGACACCATAGCACCAAACGTTTCTTGATCATTTTTCCAGCTATACATGCCAGAGACAACAGGATCAGTTTCCCCTGAAACCTGTGAATGTTGAGCTAAAACTGAGCCTGCAATCTTACCTGACTCTAGATCTAATGGTTTGCGAGTTCTAACTATTACCGTACCACCAATAGAGCCTTCATCAATATCGGCTTCAGGTGATTTATATACTTCCAGCCCAGAAACGATCTCGGAAGGCAGCATGGTATAGTTAAAACCACGGTTAGCCGCCGAGTTTGTCCACCAGTCTGCAGAGCCTACCGCTTGGCCATTGAGTAGTGTTCGGTTTTGGCTTTCCGTGGTACCGCGAATACTAACTCGCTCACCTTCACCAAAATTACGAGTAATTGAAACCCCTGTTATACGTTGTAGTGACTCAGCTACGTTTTGATCAGGAAATTTGCCAATGTCTTCAGCCGTAACAGCATCAACAATTGAGTTTGAAAAACGCTTAGTATTAAGTGACTTAACAACACTCCCTCGAATACCACGTACCTGTATTGTTTCTATTTCGTCAGTCGCCGCGCTGTTGTTTTTCGCCTGCTCAGCCATAACAAACTGACTACTTGATAATAACCCGACTGTTAATGCCGCTTTGACCGCGTAATTAACCTTATTCGTTTTAAATTTTTGCATCTCATGCTCCGACAATATTTATAATTTTTTATATCAGTCACCTGTAACAAGCTAAAAACAACCGACCGATGTTTATTCCCCTTATTGCTAGCAAACTTCTGTTTTATTCAATCAAAACGACCATTCCGCACCAGGACATTTCTCAATTAAATAATCTTGCATAACTCGTAACAGCAAGCAGTGTAGTTTTTAAGCGACTATTATCTAAGAACAGGCAAGCTGAAGAGTCTTGAAAGGGTGTGAAAAGTTGTGAATTGAGGCTTAAAAGTTTTTAACACATTGTATTAAAATGGTTTTTATTTTTATAGTTTAACTGTAAATACAAGCCATTTGATTATCTAAATCATAGAGATTTCAATTATGAAAC
>JBNKXM010000437.1:0-2383 GCA_050300315.1 Thalassotalea sp.
CCAATGAGTTCTCGCGGTATTGACCAAACGGAGTCATGGTAATGCCACCGGTCGCTTCGGTCATGCCAAATCCGCTCATGAGCTCCACGCCATGCTGCTGGAAAAAGACAAAAACATCAGGTGAAAGATAACCCGCCGCTGACAAACGAATGCTGAGTAAGCGAAGTAAACTAGGATCATCATCAACAAGCAAAATATGTTCTTTAACAAAAGAGGGATTAGCAATTGTCATCTTATTTTATCTCACTGCTTGTTTTCTATGGTTAGTTCAATACGCTTAAGTTGTGCAATTTGTTGCTCAAGCTTATCGATAGCGGCTTGTTTTTCTTCAATTAGTGTTTGCTGCGCACTGTCATTCTCTTGTTTGCTTTGTTTTACCAGTAATAATTTATTGGCGGTGATAATCTGCTGATTTAATAGATCTCTAAGTAAACTAAGCAAACCAAAATCATGGCTTGAAAGGTATTGCGCTTGCTCGGTGATACTAAAATTATTCAGTAATGTTTTTGCGGTGTACGGGTTATAGACCGGAGACTCAGGCAAGGCATACAGTAGAATCAGATGAATATTTGCATCGGATAATCCGGCTGATAAATTTTGTTGCTGTTGAGCGATTTCTTCTGAAAGCTCCTGCTTAGAAAGATTTTTTATCCATAAATAGTAATCGCTGACCAAGGTTTTTTGCGGCAATGGTTGAGTTAACTGGCAAGCAGGTAGCATAAAAACAAAACATAAAATGCTCAGCAGTTTCGTTAGTGAGGTGATGTTAAACATAGTGTTACTCATAAATAAATATTTCATTAGTGCAATGGAAAACTGACGGTGACACATAGCCCAGATTTCGGCGATGCTTGGTTATCTAAACGGATCTCTCCGTTAAGTCGCATTAACAACTCTTTGACTATAGTGAGCCCTAAGCCGCTACTTTTAATATTTGACTGCTCGGGAGCAGGACCATGGTAAAACGCATCAAAAATTTTATCTTGAATTGTGGGTGAAATTCCCGGACCTTGATCGCAAATACGAATACTAACCTGCTCGTTTTGCTGCATGGTTGTTATGGAAATTGTGCTGTTAAGTGGTGAATACTTGATAGCATTTGACAAGAGATTATCTAATATCACCGATAATTGTTTAGGATTGCTCTTTAAGATGATCGCTTGATAGTTGCTACTTATACTCAGCGCTTTGCTTTGCAGATCTAATTTTCTTAACGTACAACACTGTTCAATCAGCGAGCTTAGCTCGACCTGTTCAGCATCTTGTAAGCTGGTTGAGTCGAGCACTATATTGAAATCAAGCAGATCTTCGATTAATTGTTGTAAGCGCGAGACACTGTGTTTAATTATATTGGTGATTTCTTGTTGGTCGGTATTTAATGGGCCAACGCTATTGTCATACAGTAGCTCTGTACCTTCTCTAATTGCTGCCAATGGGGTTTTAAGCTCGTGGGAAATATGGCGAATAAAGCTCGATTTTTGTAGTTCTAATGCGTGTAAGCGGCGACGCATTAACTCTAATGCATCTGCGATTTCTTTAATCTCTTTCGTGCCAGTAAAAACAAATTTTTCTTCGAAATGACCTTGTTCTAATCGTTTAATTTTACGGGATAATAACTTTAGCGGTCGCATGATCAACAAAGCGAAAATAACGGCTAACGCTATGGTTAATGGAATGATCACTAGACTGTGCAAAATGGTGGTGGTGACATCGCCAGCAGCGTCTTTCATCTGGCTGACTTGGCTATTGATCAACTGATTACTTTCAAGATCTATCTCTTGCACTAAGTTTGATAAAGACTTGAATTCATGTTCAATCGCGCTTAACGCTTTCTCTTTGTTATCTGTGCTTGTTGGTGACAACGACAGTTGTTTAAGTTGATTCACTAAGCTGTTCGCTAACGCGTTTAACGGCTGATGATGATACTGGCTTAAATTCTGCTCGAGTAACTGGGTTAATTGTGCTGTTTGCTCTTGATAAAGCACCAATAAATCTGGCTCTCGTAATACGATATATTGGCTCGCAAAACGTTGAATTTTATTAAAGGTGCTGCTGATCTGCCGATTAGTTTCGACTAACTGCGCAACGTTGATGATGGCACTGCTGCCTTGTTGCGCTAAATGATTCACTTGGCTGGCGCTGTAGAGCAGGGCAAGTGTTAATGGCAGCACGACTAAGCTAAAACCTAATAATGTTAAGTTTTTAATAGATAATTGATTTAAAAACAATGGTTTGTTTTTAATGGTTATGAAACGTTTTAAGGTCTTATTCACAATCGGCCTGATTTATTGCTGGTAAATGAGCTTTACCTCGCCTTTGTACGGTATTTTATCGATAAAAACAACACTGTCGCTATTTTGAGACATAGATCGGAAGAGCACAC
>JBNKXM010000438.1:0-2379 GCA_050300315.1 Thalassotalea sp.
AATACTGGCTAATGCAACGCGGATCTGGTGTGTTTTTCCGCTATGAGGTTTGACGATAAATAAGCGTTTACCCTCATATAATGAATAGCTAAAAAACTGGCTGATCGCTGGGTTTGATTGGCTACGTAATAGCTTCCACATACCACGCCGACTTTTTTCCATATCTCCTTTAACTAGCCCTTGTTTTTTACGCGGCTTTTTATCGCTGATCGCCAGATAATACTTTGCAATTTCTCGCTGTTCAAACAGCTGCTGAAACTTAGTAGCGCTTGCTTTATTTTTTGCAAAAATAAGTAATCCAGAGGTCATTTTATCGAGTCTGTGTACTGGATAAAGCTCAAGTGCTGCGCTTAAGGCTTTAACTTGTGTGAAAAAACCAAGTTGTTCTTCTTCATTATGAAATCCAATACCACTAGGCTTATTGACGATAAGAAAATCATCATGTTCATCAATAATTTCAAATGGTGTGCTTTGCGCAGACATTAAAACGTTAAACCTATCAGTAAATAGATCACCATAGTGAGCAACGCACCTACCAATGCATAAGGTAGCTGAGTTTTTACGTGTTCAAAGTGATCGCAACCACTGGCAATCGAAGCAACAACTGTGGTATCAGAGATTGGTGAAGCGTGGTCACCAAAAATACCGCCACCTAACACAGCCGCTACTAAAAATTCTGTTGGTAGTCCGGTTTGTTGTGCGATTGGCACAGCGATAGGTACTAAAATAGCAAAGGTTCCCCATGAGGTACCGGTTGCAAAAGCCATTAATGCTGCGGCTAGAAACAGGATAGGGGCGATTAAAAATTGTTGTACTTCAACATTGAGTAATTGGCTAACATAGTTCCCAGTGCCTAGTGTTTTTATTGCATCACCAAAGGCGAAAGAAAGCACTAAAATTGCAACTGCTGGTGCCATATGCTTAATACCTAACGCTCCGTGTTTGAAGATTTCAGCAAAAGTCATCAGCTTAGCGCTTTTAAGCATGATCACTAAAAGTGCTACGGCGCTCACGATTGCCCAAAACACAGAAAATGAACCTGAGCCTCTGCGCATATCACCATCACCTGTGTACACTAATAATGCTAAGGTAATGACTAACAGCGCCAGTAACGGTAACCACATAATAATTGCAGGTGCAGTGTGTTCAACGTGATGGGTATTTTTTGTGGTCACGATAGAGTTATCGTTTTTCATCGGGCCGTAGACTTTACCGGTATAAGCGGTGTAATACGCCATTAATACCGCAATAATGGCATAAAAATTATAACCAATTGTGCCAATGAGTATCCCGACGGGATCTGAAAACTGATAGCCGTCGAGTAGCCCTAAAACATACGCGCCCCAGCCGTTTATTAAAAACAAGATGCTTACAGGGGCACAGGTTGAGTCAATTAAATAGGCTAATCGAGCCCGACCTAAATTATGTTGATCAAATAATTTCTGGCTTGCCATTCCCGAAGTAAACATACTTAAGTTAGTGTCGGTAAAAATGCTTGTCCCGACTATGGTCGGCAGCATCGCTGCTTGTCTGGCATTTTTCACTAAATTGAGTTTGGCAAGTAGCGCGATAAAACCATTCACTGCCCCCGATTGATTCATTAAAGTAACCAGAGCGCCAATCAGTAAACTAAATGAGACAATATAAACGTTACCCAGAGAAGCAAATACATTTATCAGACCAGCGACGCTGTCTGTCGTACCTTTAACTAATTGAAAATCGGCAGCCATAAAGAAACATAAAACCATGCCGCTAAACAGCGCTAATAAAGCGTTTTTTCGCCAAATGGCAATAGCGATAGCAATAATAGGTGGTAATAAAGATAATGGACTGTCTTGCATAACGTTTCTTCTTATTGTTGTTTGGCTAAACTTTACCTGATGTTTTGCATATTAAAAACCGCTAATATTGATTTATTATTGCAAGTGCATAAAAAATAATTCGTTACCGAAAGTAGTTTTTATTATTTACGGTCTAAGGATAAACTAACATTGGTTGAGTCGTTGTCTTGTTATTAAGTCGTTTACGTGTTTGGCGCTTAAGCATGATTTTTCTTTAATCTAACAAAATGCATTGAAATACTGAGATTTACCCTCAAATAGTAAATCAGCCAAGCTTCAATGTTACAGGGATCATTTTGACACATTCTTTTCAACACTATATCGACGCATTTAGCGACGATAACCTTATCGCTTCGTTAAGCGGTATTGGTCGAGGTATAGAGCGTGAAGGTTTACGGGTTTTATCTGAAGGCAAATTATCAAGTCATCGGCATTACCAGCAACTTGGCTCAGCGTTAACGCATAGTTATATCACAACAGATTACGCTGAATGCTTGTTGGAATTTATTACCCCGGTAAGTTATGACGCCGAGCAATC
>JBNKXM010000439.1:0-2379 GCA_050300315.1 Thalassotalea sp.
CCGTTAAAGCTGATATCTCTCAACAAATAGGTATTCAATTTCAGCATACCGCGTTGCAAGATTTTTTAACGGTCAAAGAAACGCTAGATTTATTTACTGCATTTTACACTAAGACATTATCTCATGAAGTCTTGATTGAACTGTGTGACTTAAAAGAGTTTTTAGACCGTGATAATCGCTTACTTTCTGGTGGTCAGAGACAGCGTTTGTTACTGGCGCTAGCACTGATTAATGATCCTGAAATTGTCTTTTTGGATGAACCAACAACTGGGTTAGACCCTCAAGCAAGACGTAATTTTTGGCAATTAATTCAAAATATTAAAGCCAATAATAAAACGATTATTTTAACCACTCATTATATGGATGAAGCAGAGCAACTTTGTGATGACGTTGTGATCATGGACAAAGGAAAAGTGATTGAAAGTGGCACACCGCATCAATTACTGAATAAGCATTTTTCCGATGTGTTTATTTATCTTCCGCTGTCTCAAGTGAGTCAACATCTGATAGATAAACATCATTGGCAGGTTATCGGTGAAAGAGTCGAGATCACAACATCTCACGTTGAGCAAATGTTGTCATTGCTCATACAAGAGCAAGTGTCACTAGATGGTTTGCATGTAAAATCTGCCAATTTAGATGATTTATTTTTGAAACTCACCGGTCATTCATTAAGGGATTAGCATGAATTTGAAACGTTTTATCGCGGTGGTCAAAGCGCGAAATATTGAATTTTTTCGAGATAAGTCATCTTTAGGTTGGAGTTTGGCGTTTCCAATATTGATTTTAGTTGCGATGTCATTTGTTTTTTCTGGCGATGGCAAGGCAGCGTATAAAGTTGGCGTGATGCATTTGGCAAGCGTTAAGGCGGAGTTTTTACAAACCAAGTACATTGATTTTGTTGATTATCAAGACGTTGAGCAAGCAAAAACCAAACTTTCACAGCACAGTATTGATATGCTGGTAGATTTTGACAATAAACAATATTGGGTTAATAAAGGGTCACCTAACGGTTATCTGGTTGAAAAGCTGTTTGCGCCAACCCATCAAGACTTTACACAACGGCAAGTGGGTGGTCGAAAAATTCGCTATGTAGACTGGGTGTTGCCTGGTGTCTTAGGTATGAATATGATGTTTAGCTGCTTATTTGGTGTTGGCTATGTCATTGTTCGATATCGTAAAAATTCAGTATTAAAACGTTTGAAGGCAACACCGCTTTCTGCGCTTGAGTTTGTCAGTGCGCAAATGTTTTCACGGGCATTTATTGTGATGTTTACTTCAAGCGTGGTTTATATTGGTTGTAATTTTTTCTTTGATTTTTATATGCTTGGTAGCTATTTCGATTTATTTATCGTCGGTATTATCGGCGCATTTAGCTTGATCACTTTAGGTTTACTGGTTGCTTGTCGAAGCAAAAGTGAAGAGTTAATTGGCGGTTTACTTAATTTGACGTCTTGGCCAATGATGATCCTCTCTGGTGTGTGGTTTAGCTTAGAAGGCGCACCAGATGGCTTAAAAATCTTTGCTGAATTTCTACCGCTGACTCACTTAGTAGCTGCGGCGCGTCAGGTTATTACCGAAGGTGCCAGCTTGATGGAGGTGAGTTATCACCTCGAAGTGTTAGCGATAATGTCAGCTATTTTTCTGTCGCTGGGGGCGTATTTATTTAACTGGAATGCCGAGCGTTAAATTGACCTTCGTCGTATAATCAATCCTAATGTTGAACTATTAGTGCGACATTTATATAGAGAGAAGGGCGGTCAATTGCCAATTTGTTATAGTGAGGGCTGACGATAATGTTACTGAAAATCACCGGGATATTTTTTGTTGGCTTGGCAGCGTTAGGTGCTGTACTGCCTTTGTTACCGACGACACCATTTTTGTTGGTGGCGGCTGCCTGTTTCGCTAAATCTTCGCCTCGTATGCATCAAATGTTATTGCAAAATAAGGTCTTTGGCCCGTTAATTTATCACTGGCAGCAGTCGCGCAGTATCCCAAAACGATCAAAGATTGTAGCGTTACTTTCTATGATACTGGCAGTTTGTTGGTCATGCTATATGTTAGATAGCAACAGCTTACGTTTATTAACGATTGCTTTGGTTGCAGGGCCATTTATTTTTGTCGCACGCTTGCCTATTTCTAATGGGAATAAACAAGCGCGGCTACTTACTGCCGCTAACGATGAGTTAGGCTAACGCTTTATTAACTAACGCTGCTAGATGCTCGGGTAAGGTCAGTGATAACGCAATTTCGTGACCACGCGCTGACATTTTTCGCCAAGTAAGTTGTAAAATGCGAATAATTTTTTCTTCCGTATGTTTAGCGGCAAACTCATCAAAGTAGTGCTGTAAAAAAACTAAACAGGCAACATCTTCGAGC
>JBNKXM010000440.1:0-2338 GCA_050300315.1 Thalassotalea sp.
TCTTAACGATGTAACTATCGATGTAGATTTAACGGCAAACCGAGGCGATTGTTTAGGTCTTAAAGGCTTAGCGCGTGAAGTTGGTGTGTTAAATGCGTTACCCGTTACCGAGCCAGAAATTACAGCTATAGCACCTAGCATCGATGACAGCGTAGATATCACTTTAACGGCCAAGCAAGCATGTCCACGTTACTTAGGGCGTGTGATTAAACAAATTAATGTCAATGCACAAACGCCATTATGGATGGTGGAAAAATTGCGTCGCTGTGGCATCCGTTCAATCGATCCGGTCGTTGATATCACTAACTATGTGTTATTAGAGCAAGGTCATCCGATGCACGCGTTTGATTTAGCAAAAATTAACGGCGGCATCGATGTTCGTTTTGCAAATCAAGGCGAAAAATTAGTGCTACTTGATGGCAATGAAGTTGAGTTGTCGAGCGAAACGTTAGTGATTGCAGATAGTGGCGCCGATGGCGAAGGTAAAGCACTTGCGATGGCAGGGATTTTTGGTGGTTTGAGCTCGGGCGTTACCAAAGAATCAACTGATATCTTTTTAGAAAGCGCATTTTTTGCGCCGTTAGCTATTTTAGGTAAAGCGCGTCAATACGGCTTACATACCGATGCATCTCACCGTTACGAGCGAGGCGTTGATCCTCAGTTACAACGTGATGCGATGGAAAGAGCAACCCAGTTGTTATTAGATATTGTTGGTGGTCAAGCAGGGCCGATTGTTGAAGCGGTAAGTCAAGCCGATTTACCACAGCGTAAAACGATTAGCTTACGTCGTGAGAAACTTGATAGCCGTATTGGTTATCATATTGAAGATGAAAAAGTTGCTGAAATTTTAACCCGTTTAGGATTTGACATTGTGTTTGAACAGGACGTTTGGACTGTTGATGTACCAGCCTATCGTTTTGATATTTCAATTGAAGTTGATTTGATTGAAGAAGTGGCGCGTATCTTCGGTTATAACAATATTCCTAATGTCTCGCCAAAAGCGACATTGGCAATGTGTGAACAAAAAGAAGCACAGTTACCTTTGACTCGCTTACGTCAAACCTTAGTTAATCGCGGTTATCAAGAAGCAATTACTTACAGCTTCGTTGATCCTAAAGTGCAATCACTTATTCACCCTGAACAAGAGGTAATGACCTTGCCTCACCCAATCTCATCTGAGATGTCTGTGATGCGCCTAAGCCTTTGGACTGGGTTGTTACAATCGGTGGTTTATAATCAAAATCGCCAACAAAACCGTGTGCGTTTATTTGAAACTGGTTTACGCTTTATTCCAGACCAAAATGCGGAAAACGGTGTGCGTCAAGAGCAAATGATCGCCGGTGTGCTTAGCGGTACTCGTCATCAAGAACATTGGGATATGGAAAAATCAGCTGCTGATTTTTATGATGTAAAAGCCGATGTTGAAGCCTTGTTAGCATTAACGGCAAATCAAGGTGCGTATCAATTTGTAAAAGACGAAGTTGCTGCCCTTCATCCAGGACAAACAGCCGCCATTTATAAAAATGATGTCCTTGTTGGGCACATTGGCACCTTACACCCTGAATTAGAAAGAAAATTAGGTTTAAATGGACGCACATTAGTTTTCGAACTTTTATTGTCTGAAATTTCAACACAAAACATCCCTGAAGCAGGCGAAATATCTCGCTTTCCTGCAAACAGACGCGATATCGCTGTGATCGTTAAAGAAGAAATTGAAGCAAAAAAAGTGTTACAACTCATTGAAAATGTTGGCGGAAATTATTTAGTTGATCTAAACTTGTTCGATGTATACCGAGGTAATGGTATTGATGCTGGGTTTAAAAGCTTAGCAATTGCCATGGTATTGCAAGATCATGAAAAGACACTTGAAGAAAAAGATATCAATGATGTCGTTAATCGTGTGGTCGATACATTAAAAGATGAACTAAATGCATCACTGAGGGATTAAGCAATGGCGCTAACCAAAGCAGAAGTAGCAGAACATTTATTTGAAAAAGTTGGGCTTAGCAAGCGCGACGCAAAAGATATGGTTGAAGTGTTTTTTGAAGAAATTCGTGAGACATTAGAAGCCGGTGAGCAGGTGAAACTGTCTGGTTTTGGGAATTTCGATCTTCGTCAAAAAAGTGAGCGCCCAGGGCGTAATCCAAAGACTGGTGAAGATATTCCTATTTCTGCTCGTAAAGTAGTTACCTTTAGACCTGGCCAAAAACTGAAAAGCCGTGTCGAAAATGGTAATGGCTAATTAACGATTAGATTTGCGCTGTATATTGCTGCCTTGTAGCTAATTATAAGGCCCTAATAACATAAAGAAGTCACTCAATGCTGTTGAGTGGCTTTT
>JBNKXM010000441.1:0-2338 GCA_050300315.1 Thalassotalea sp.
ATAAAGACATTGTGACTAAGTTTTCTTTATTTTATAACTAGTTATATAGAACAGATAAAACTACCTAGGAGCCTATTTTGATTGAAAAAAATTTCATCACCAGTGGTAGAAATACAATTATTCATAAAATAAGAAAATTTGATCTATTAATCGTTAATGGCGTGCACCCCGTTGTTATCGTTAGTAACCGAGGCATTGGCATCTATAATGGGCCTATACCACGTAAAAAGTCTGATGCGAAAAAAGCATACCAAGAAGTTGTCGATCTAGGCGCTACCGAAGTGTTCGGTGAAGAAAAAACGCTAGTATTTATTCAGGCATTAGACAACAAAGAGTATAAAATCGATTATTCAAAAGCTGGAACAAACAATTTTATTAGAATTCATCAAGATAGCTACATTTAAATTCAGGTAGTTTTAAATAGAGAGTTGCACCTGTGACCAAAGCAAGTTTAGAACCGAATAAGAAGAATAATATCGATCTTTTATTGCAACCGATAAAAGATAGCACAATGATAACTGAAGCAAGTGTTCATGAACTTATTGCAGCATCGGAATATAAAGATTTATATGTTGATAGTGGTAATATAAAAAATGCCATTGCCGAGCTAAACAGTGTGTTAAAACCCCTACAAGCGAATATGTCTGGTCGTGAAATTCGCTACCAAGTACTTGAACGCCGTGATGCACAAATCTCGATAGAAATAGACAAAGATCAAATGTCGGCAAGTGCCGAAATCTCCACCGCACTCGGCGGTAAACATTTAACTGCTAAAGCCATTTTAACTTCCGCCCAACAAGCTGGTGTCACTAAAGGTTTCACGAAAGAAGAATTAGTGAAGCTTGCCCAGCATGCCGCAAAAGAACCACCAGGTTCTATCGTTAAAGGCGAAATAGCCCATGGCAAAGAACCGATTAATGGTAAGGATGGTGTCATCAAACCATTGGTGGAAAGTGCCCAAGATCGTATTCTAAAACCAAAAGAGCGCGAAGACGGTTCGGTGGATATGCGAGACTTAGGCGATATTATCTGCGTTAAAATTGGCGATCCATTAGCGAAAAAAATCCCGCCTACCGAAGGGATCAAAGGATATTCTGTTACTGGCACACCGCTTGAACCCGTCGCTGGGCAAGATATTGAATTAAAGGTTGGCGAAGGCACAATATTAAGCCCGAAAAACAACGACATACTGGTTTCTACTCGAGTTGGTTTACCACGTTTTATTGAAAACGGCATGGAAGTAGACGAAGTTTACAAAATTAAAAATGTTGACGTCAGCACAGGCCATATCGAATTTGAAGGCAGTGTGATTATCGACGGTGATGTTTGTGAAGGCATGAAAGTTGTCGCAAGCGGCGATATTAGCATTGGTGGTTTTGTTGAGTCAGCTTATTTAGAAGCTGGTGGAGACATCACTATCGGCAGCGGCATTATCGGTAAAAAACAAGAAGTGGATGAGATAAAAGTTTCTGACATTGTTATGAGCGTTAACATCAAAGCAAAAGGCAGTGTCTACGCTAAATACTGTCAATATGCCGATATATCTTGTCAAAACTTACGCATTGAAAATCAAATGATGCACTGCTTGATCAATGTACAAGAACGTGTTTGGGTTGGCTCAGAAGCGAAAGCTAATGGTAAATTAATTGCTGGTCATATTTCGGCAGGCACGTCGGTACACGCTGGAACTGTAGGGGCAACTGCAGGCAGTATCACCATCATTCACTTTAAAAGTAAGTTAGAAGAATTAAATACTAACTTAGCAAATCTTGATGTTGCGATCACTGCTGAATCAAATAAAACCAATGAATTAAAAGCGGCTATTGATAAACTTAAAAAGCTGCCAAAAGATAAAGTTAACCCTGAGATGCATAACAAACTGGTGTCTACCTACAAACATCATGCGCATAAAATGGGCGAACTGCTCAGTGACAAAGAGCTACTAGAAGAAGACATCAACCAATATATGTGCAGTGTTTACGTTGAAGCAACAGAACGTATTTATCAAGGCGTACAAATGTTTGTTGGTGATTATCACGAACGTACTAAGCGGGAATACGGCCCAAGCAAAATGCGTTATAAAGAAAGAAAAGTCATTATCGATCCGATTATCAATTAGTCGTTATGATCACAACATTTAGACAACCACTTATCCTGGTAACAGTTATCAGTGGTTTATTATCTCCTTTTGCTAGCGCAGGACAATGTAACGTCAATTTAAATTATGGGGTTGTAATTGACCCTGCGCACATTCGCGTTCTCAACCAAGACAAAACAGTGATCCAAATTAACGGCGATCATCAGTTATTTATTCAAGGTCGAGAAATATTACTCTCTA
>JBNKXM010000442.1:0-2331 GCA_050300315.1 Thalassotalea sp.
GTGGTGAAAATATCTCTTCTGTGGAAATTGAGAGTGTCTTGTATCAACATCCAGCGATAATGGAAGCGGCTGTTGTTGCCCGTAAAGACGAAAAATGGGGAGAAACGCCTTGTGCATTTGTTGGATTGAAAGCTGGGCGAGAAGCAAGTGAAGCTGAAATCATCAATTTCTGTCGCGAACACATGGCAAACTTTAAAGCACCTAAAACCATAGTGTTTAGCGAGCTTCCCAAAACATCAACGGGTAAAATCCAAAAGTTTATTTTGCGTGAAAAAGTAAAACAACTTTTTGATTAACTTGATGTTTATGGTTACTAGCTAAGCTGTTTCCTCGCTGTTAATTCGGATACCAGCTTAGCTATCTCTCACTGTTGAATGTGCCTGTTAGCAGAACAATCAATAATTTTGTGCAGACAGATAAAAAATCCGTATAATTAGCGCTATTCTTCTTAGTCGTTAAAAATTCTGTTTATGACAACAGCTGTCGAGGTCTATCAGCAGGGCGGTATTCTCGCTTATCCAACAGAAGCCGTATTTGGTTTAGGTTGTGATCCTGATAACGAAGAGGCCATCAAAAAACTATTGGCGTTAAAATGTCGGCCGAAAAGTAAAGGCTTGATCTTATTAGCAGCTAATTACTCTCAATTGTTACCTTATCTTGATGACACAAAAATTCCGCAAGATAAGCGGTATGCGGTGTTATCGCGTTGGCCAGACGGCATTACTCAAGTGGTACCAAAGAATGATGCAATTTCTTCGTGGCTGTGTGGTGATTTTAATTCGATTGCGGTAAGAGTGACGAGTCAGCCAGATGTCGTTGCTTTATGCAATCAGGTTAACAAACCAATAGTGTCAACTAGCGCAAATTTATCGGGTGAGCCAGCAGCGAAATGTTGGCAAGATATTTCTCCTGAGCTGTCAGAGAAAATTGACTTTATTATCAAGGGGGAAACTCTTGGATACCAACAGCCTTCAACTATTATTGATGCATTAACCGGAGAGACATTCCGCCCATGAGCCAAATTAAAATTGAGCAGGTGATCGATCTTTTAAAAACGCTACAAGATAAAATTTGCTGTGCTTTAGAGCAAGCCGATGGTCAAGGTCGTTTTGTTGAGGACAATTGGACAAGAGCAGAAGGTGGCGGTGGTCGTACTCGGGTATTAACAAATGGTGCGGTAATAGAACAAGGCGGCGTTAATTTTTCTGTGGTTTCGGGCGATAAACTACCACCATCAGCGACAGCTCATCGTCCTGAATTGGCAGGCAGAAATTGGCAAGCATGTGGTGTTTCATTAGTGATTCATCCAAAAAACCCTTTTGTTCCAACGTCACATGCCAATGTTCGCTTTTTCATTGCTGAGAAAGAGGGTGAACAGCCAGTTTGGTGGTTTGGAGGTGGTTTTGATTTAACGCCGTTTTACCCATTTAAAGAAGACGTTATTCATTGGCATCAAACAGCACAAGCGTTATGTCAACCGTTTGGTGAAGACGTTTATCAGCAACATAAAAAGTGGTGTGATGAATATTTTTATTTAAAGCATCGCAGCGAAACCCGTGGTGTTGGTGGACTATTTTTTGATGATCTTAACTGTTGGGATTTTGAGCAATGTTTTAATTATATTAAAGCCGTTGGTCAAGGGTATATTGATGCCTATGTGCCAATAATGAATAAACGAAAAGGCACAAAGTACACTGAAGCACATCGTCAATTTCAGTTATATCGTCGTGGCCGTTATGTAGAATTCAATCTAGTATTTGATCGCGGTACGTTATTTGGCTTGCAATCAGGGGGACGCACTGAGTCAATTTTGATGTCTATGCCACCGCTTGCTCGTTGGGAATATAATTATCAAGCTGAAAAGGGAAGTGAAGAAGCACGATTGCAAGACTATTTACAGGCTAAAGATTGGTTAGCTTAATTAGTTGCGCTGTCGGCAAGACAAACTTTATTACGGGTAGCTTTTGCTTGATATAGTGCTTTATCGGTACGGGCATACCAATCTTTGGGGGTTTCTTGTTTATTGGTATATTCTGATACCCCGCAGGAAATAGTGATAGGGTGATTGGTAATAAAACAATGCGTTTGTATTTCTGCTCTTATTACCTCCGCTAATGCATTGGTTTGCTCTAAATTACTATGGTAAGGGAGTATGACAAACTCTTCACCGCCGACTCTAAATAAATAATCACTTTTTCTAAGCCTTTGTTTTATAATTTTACAAAACTGTTTTAGCACTTCATCACCTTGTTGATGACCATATTGGTCATTAATCTTTTTAAAATAATCAATATCTAATAAAATCATACTTGTAGGTTCTGGGTGGCGATG
>JBNKXM010000443.1:0-2321 GCA_050300315.1 Thalassotalea sp.
AAAAATAGACGAGACTTTAACTCCTACTATAACACTACGCAACAGTTTCTTCCTGCGTCTTTCGCGCGATATAACGCTGAATCGGCATGTTCAAATACTGATTTCCAGCCTAGTGTTTGTTGATATTGTGCAATACCAATAGAAATTGAAATTGTCGGTAAATAACTGTTTGATTTTTTGTGCTTAAGTCTTAATTGACTAATCGCCACTCTGATTTTTTCTGCAACTGCTTTAGCTTCGTTTATTGTTTTATTGGCAATAACCACCATAAATTCTTCTCCGCCATATCGGGCTGCGAAGTCATTAACACCTAAATGTTGACTTATTGTCGATGCCACACATTTTATCACTTGATCACCAACGGTATGACCAAAGTTATCGTTAATTTTTTTGAAATGATCTATATCGATAGCTAACGAACAATGCTCTAGGTCATCATCAAGTTGTTTGAGTTTTTCGTCACAACCTCTTCGATTATATAAGCCAGTTAATGAATCTCTAATTGCTTGTTCTTGCGAAGTTTTAAGTTGCGTTTTCAAGACACTTACTTCTTTATAAGTTTTGGCAAGCTCTTTTGTTAATTGATTACGTTGATGTTGTGATGACACTAATGTGGTGTTAATCAGCTTGATCAGTGGTTGGAGAGCATGGTCATTGGCGCTATTTGCTAATACGCGATCCATCTTTTTAAAGTTTTCTGTAATTGCTACTTCATTGCTAACTTGGCGCTCTAATTTATCAATGGTTGACGATAGGGCAAGTTCAAATGGCAGTAGTAATGACTCTTCAAATTGGTTGATATTTGAAAAGTAGGTTAGAAATACAGATTCAATAAATACCGCGTCAAGTGAACCATGCCAGCTAATGTGCTCATCAATATAGGAAGTCATCTCTGGGTGCTTATTAGATAAATAGTGATAGATGACAGAAAAATTAATCGGCGTAGGTGGTACTTGATATTGTTCTAATATGGTAAGTGTTTGCTCACTTAGTGCTATGGCTACTGGATAATTATCTGATGTATTCATGTGGATCCCTAAACTATTCAATGTCCTAATAGTGACATAGCAAGAGACACTATTTTTAAAATGCTAACTCGTCGTTTATTGTTATCGAACGTACAGTGTTAAATGTTTTGTACCTACAGAGTATGTTACCAAAGCAAGGATTACTAGAGTTTGTTGTTGATCAATTCAAAGCCATCTGCATCGAACTTTAACCAAGAACCTTGCTCATACCAGTCACCTAACACAACACGCTGTGCTTGTTGATTATCTAATTCAAAAGTATGGACGTTAGGCCGGTGAGTATGTCCATGGATCAATAACTGACTTTGGTGTTCGCGTAAGGTATTGATGACTTCATCTTCTGTGACATCCATAATATCTTGCGCTTTCATCGCCGTTGCCGCAGCACTTTTCTTCCGGTAGTTTTCAGCGATTTTACGGCGAACAAATAATGGTAGATTTTTGATCATTGCCTGCCACCACCATGAGCGAGATTTCTTGCGAAACGCTTGATAACCCAAATCTCGTGTACATAAGGTATCACCATGCATGATAACAACTTTTTTGCCGTAAAGTTCAATAACGTCAAGCTCAGGTAATAAATTCATACCAGCCTGTTTGGCATAACGTTTACCCAATAAAAAATCACGATTACCATGGATAAAGTAAATAGGTACGCCGCTATCAGATAATGCTTTTAAACCTTGAGCTATTTGTTTCACAAATAGTGAATCGTCATCATCGCCAATCCAATATTCGAACAGATCGCCAAGAATATATAAGGCATCCGCATGTATTGCATCATTTTTTAAGAATGATAAAAAACAGGCCGTAATATCAGGCCTGTTTTGTGTTAAATGCAGATCGGCAATAAAATAAGTAAATGCCGATGACTTCATTAAACTCATGTAACGCTTATTCGACGATGGTTGATTCAACGATGATTTCTTCTTTAGGTACATCGTCGTGAAAGCCCATGCGACCGGTATCAACTAATGTCATTTTATCGACAATATCCATGCCTTCAACAACTTTACCAAACACACAGTAGCCCCAGCCTTGTACGGATTCATTTTTGAAATCTAAGAAATCATTATCAACTAGATTGATGAAAAATTGTGCGGAAGCAGAATGTGGCTCTTGTGTACGCGCCATTGCTAATGTGCCGCGTTTATTGCTTAAACCGTTGTTAGCTTCATTTTGAATGGTTGCACGTGTTTCTTTTTCTTGCATACCTGAAGAGAAACCGCCACCTTGCGCCATAAAACCTTTGATAACACGATGAAATATCGTGCCATTGTAAAAACCATCTTC
>JBNKXM010000444.1:0-2316 GCA_050300315.1 Thalassotalea sp.
TAACTCAGCATCACTGCTCGCACTTTGATTGGCAATTGACGAAGCAACCAAAACCAGTACTAAAACAGGTGCAACCGCTTTTAATGCATTAACAAATAAACTACCTAATAACGACAAAGATTTTGCCATTTCAGGCGCGACAACAGCTAACAAGACACCAAACAAAATAGCGATGATGATCTGGTTGACGATATTAATAGATTGAATTTTTTTAAATAATGATGGTGAAGAAGAGCTCATAGTAAATAGACTTTATTCTTATTATGTAGCCTGCATTTTTACCATTGATGTCAGTATCTTGTCCACTGTTAATTGGCTAGACAAGCACGCTACAGGGCTATTTATTACTCGCTAACTCGCCAGTGACGTTAATCACTAACCCATGTTTATCTGCTTGAAACGGCTGACAAACAAAATGCCCGATTGCAGCCACTAACGCTGTCTGACCATTTAACTGCTGATATAACAATGGCACACGTTTACGTTGCCAAGGCGCAAGCTTTAATTCTTGTAAGACTTTCTTTAGCGGCCGAGAGTGCTGACGATAATCAGGTAAACACATGGGGTTTTCGTGGTGAAAACGCACTATGAACTGTTCACTATCACTAGGAACAGCAAAGCTTAGCAAGTTGGTGTTTTGAGGTGAGTGTTCATCACACCTTGATAGTGAAAATTTAATGATGCCGATACCGTCAGGCAATAATAGTTCGATTGGCTGCAGTTTAAGTTCTGCAATCTTAACCTCATGTTGCCAATGAGTGACATCTTCAAAATCATCCGTAAGCACTAAGTGATTCTGATAGCGGCGCAGCCATTTATTGGCAATTTTTACTTGTGGGGTTTTATCGACATCTGCCAGTAATTGTTGTCTAACTTGCGCTAACACTTGCTGACTTGGCATTAATAGTTGCTGCTGCTCGAGATAATAACGCATCACATAATTAAAACGGCTAGGACTCAGTGTTAATAAGGCTTCAACCTTAAGCTGGTTATGATCATCAAGGCATTTAGCAAGCGCTTCTTGTGCCACTTCATCAAGTAATTGTTGGGCATCCTGACAATGCTCACTACTTCGCGCCAGTGCACTTACAAACGAAGGCCAGCGCTCGTTTAACAAAGGTAATACAGATTGGCGTAAAAAGTTTCGATCAAATTGTTGATCTTGATTCGACTCATCTTCAACCCATTCAAGCCCAAGCTCGGTTGCTCGCTCAACTAAGGTTTGACGACTAAGCGTTAGCAAAGGGCGAACAATGGTTAATGCCCCATTTGAGGTATGCAAACGAGAATCTCGGCTCATTGCACTAAGCCCTTTAATGCCTGCGCCTCGTTTTAACGCTAATAAAAACGTCTCCGCTTGATCGTCTTGATGATGTGCCGTTAACACTACGCCTTTTTCTTTAGCAACGTCTTTTAATGCAAGATAGCGCGCCTCACGAGCGCGTGCTTCTAAGCTCAGTTTAGAGTGAACCTGCAAGTTAACATTTTTACTGACAAACGTCAGTTTGCGCATCAAACATTGCTGCTCAACAAACGCCTGCCATGCATCGGCATTGCCGCTTAATCCGTGATTAACGTGACAAACAATCAATTTATTGCTAATGATTTGTTGGCTGATCAAATCGGCCAATTCGTGAAGTAACACGATAGAATCAACACCACCACTGCAAGCAAGAACAAGCTCTTGCTCAGCATAGCCGCTTAACTGCTGGCATAAGGTTTGTTGAATGGTTGAGAGTTTTTCTAGTGACATGATGTTAAGCGGCCTAGGTCTAATACCGTTAGCCGCTTAGCCTGATCAGCAATAACCGTAAGACATCAAACGCTGATAACGCTGTTCGATTAACGCTTCTTTTGATAAACCTTCAAGTTCAGCCATATCAGATTTAATTGCCTGCTTAAGCAAGGCTGCCATTTCATCCATATCACGGTGTGCACCGCCCATTGGCTCTTCAACGATATTGTCAATTAAGCCTAATTCTTTGATGCGTTTTGCGGTGATGCCCATAGCTTCCGCCGCTGTTGACGCTTTTTCCGCTGTTTTCCACAAAATTGAAGCACAACCTTCTGGCGAAATAACTGAATACGTTGAATATTGCAACATGTTCACACGATCACCAACACCAATAGCCAACGCGCCGCCAGAACCACCTTCACCGATAACGGTACAGATAATTGGTACATTTAATCGAGCCATCACTTTTAAGTTTTTAGCAATTGCCTCACTTTGACCGCGCTCTTCAGCGCCAATACCTGGATACGCACCTGGTGTGTCGATAAAAGTTACAATCGGCATATTAAAACGTTCCGCCATTT
>JBNKXM010000445.1:0-2306 GCA_050300315.1 Thalassotalea sp.
GATGGAATCCCATCATCAGCCGACCATCGTGGTCCTCTGGTACGCGCTGAATCCCCTCCCTCCTTGCCGCGATTAAGATTTTCGATTTATCCCTCATTAGGATTTTCTCTTGAATCGGTTGACTCCCAAAATTGTTTGTCTAATTATTATTTTTCAGCAACTAGTGTAACACGGTTTCAGCGATGGATATCTGATCTAGCTGTAATTTTAATAGTTGTGCTGCAGGATCTTTTGGACATTCTTTAACAAAAAATTGATAGTCGTCATACGCCACTTTAAAACAATCAAGTTGGTGTAACAAAAAGCCCCTGTCACGACGCTCAAACGGATCATTGGGACGCAATGCTAATAACAAGTCGACACATTTTAACGCTTTATCAAAACGCAACTCGTTGATCAGCGAGATTTTAAGCGCCGACAAATACTCAACTATAATAGTTTGGGTATCCATAGCAGGTAAAAATGGCTGACTAGGATCGCCTTCAAGCTCTTCGATTCGCTCGTCCAACTGTTGACCGTTTAACGACTCACCACTAATAGGATCAAAAATAATCGAGTAAATATCATCACATATAATACGTACCATGATTTTTTCTGGCACATAAACAAGCTCAGTTTCTAAATCGCAAGCATTACTAATATGTTGAATTAACGCAGCTTTTAAAGCTGGCGCAATAATTTTATAATCGATCGCCGATGAAATTTTATGTGATAACACTGGCCATAATGCCCGTTCGTTATCTAAAAATAATTGCCCGACATAAAGCTCATTAATAAAACTTTCTGCTTTGGCCATTGAATCGTCAATATCCTCAATGGCACTTCGACATTGCTCGATAAGTTCAGTTAATGATTGTTCAAACGCTGGCGCATGCTCAAAGATATGCTCTTCAATTAATGCCAAAGATGGTAACAAACTTTTTTGCTCTGAATGCAGTTCAGACAACAACAACTCATTCATTTAATTCAAACTTTTTACTGCAACAACTTAACATAATTAATAAGGGCATCTTTTGAAATTTAAAGGCTATAACGGCAAAAATACCGTTTCTTTCGTCATGGCTAAACGTACTATTAACAGGATCCAGCCCATAGCACCTAAATAACCAAAAACTTGCATCATCCGGTTGCGCGCAAGTTTTAAGGTATAGTAACCGGTAAAAATATAAGCCAGCACTGCCAACAGTTTTTCGCCTAACCAGAGTTGCTCAAAAGGGTTGAGTGATAATTTCACCATCATCACCACACCTAACAATAGCAAGATGGTATCAATAACGTGAGGTGCAATTTTAACCCACTTTTTGTTAAATGCGTTGAATCTGCCAAGGTCCAAGCGAAACGTAATGTAAATAATAAAACGCTCAGTAAGGCAACGGTCATATGTAAATGTTTAAATATCATGGCTAACTCTTCCTAAATTATTATTGTTATTTCATAAGGCAATGATGCTAACGGCTAGTTATAGCATGCATAAGTAATACGATCATTACCACCATAATCTTTAACGGTGTGAATATCGTGATAACCCTGCTTTGCAAATAATTCGCGTACCGCTTTTGCTTGCTGATAACCATGCTCAAAATATAATGAACCAGAAGGTGCAAGATAGGCTTTTGCCTGCTCAATGATATGTGCAATATCAGCAAGTCCATCATCAGCCGCGACTAAGGCACTATGTGGCTCAAATCTCACATCACCTTCAGATAAATGATGATCTTGGCAATCAATATAAGGTGGATTAGAAACGATCACCTTAAAGCTTTGCTGCTCACTAATTTTATCAAACCAACTACTTTGATAAATACTGACCTGAGGTAAAGACAAGCGCTGTGCATTTTCACGCGCAAGCGCTACCGCGTCATCACTAAAATCAATTGCATCTATTTGCCAGTTTGGTCGCTCAGATGCTAATGCTAACGCAATCGCGCCAGTCCCAGTACCGAGATCTAAACAGCTTAGTTGTTCTTGAGGGTGATTTTCTAACACCAATTCTACTAATACTTCGGTATCGGGTCGGGGGATCAAGGTTGCCGGTGAAACCAGTAACTCCAGCGACCAAAATTCTTTATAGCCGACGATATACGCGATAGGTTCGCCCTGCTCTCGTCTTGCAAGTAAAGCCAAATATTGAGCCTGTTGCTTTGGGGTTAACTCTTGATCTGGCCAAGTAAATAAATAACTTATCGCTTTATTTAACACATGAGCGAGTAGGATCTGGCTATCTAACTTGGCACTGTCAGAAACAGAAACCAAATTGTTAGCGCCATACCTTAGCGCAGTGTTTATAGTATAAAGCACGCGAATTT
>JBNKXM010000446.1:0-2303 GCA_050300315.1 Thalassotalea sp.
AGAATCCTAAGTCGCCTAAGGTAAATAACCCAAATACTGAATTACCGCCCCATGTCCAGCTACCTTCCATTGGATAGATAACCGCAGTTAATACCGCAGAAAACGCTAAAAACGCCCACAGTTTCATACGCTCAGCAACCGCACCTGAGACAATAGACATTGCTGTTGCAACAAACACTACTTGGAAGAAAAAGTCAGACGCTTTTGAATAAATTGCGCCACCAGTAAAGCCATCTTCGCGCTCAGCAAAAGACTTTAATACCGCATCTGGGTCAACACTTCCGATACCCGATAAGAAGTAGCCGCCGCCATACATGATTTCATAACCACAGGCGAGATACATGATGCAAGAGATTGCATACAAAGCGACGTTTTTTGTTAAAATTTCTGTGGTGTTTTTGGCTCTAACAAGTCCCGCTTCTAGCATAGAGAAACCTGCCGCCATCCACATTACCAAAGCACCACATACTAAAAAGTAAAAAGTGTCTAGCGCGTATTGTAAGTGAAAAATATTTTGTTCCATTATTATCCCCTAAAGTGCTTCTACATCATTTTCACCAGTACGAATACGTACGGCTTGCTCAAGGTTGTAAACAAAAATCTTTCCGTCACCAATTTTACCGGTATACGCAGATTGCGTTATCGCTTCCACTAAACGTTCAACAATGTCATCGTTAACCGCAATTTCAAGCTTCACTTTTGGTAAAAAGTCTACTTGATACTCAGCTCCACGATACAACTCGGTATGACCTTTTTGACGGCCAAACCCTTTAACTTCACTTACCGTTAGACCTTCGACACCCACTTCAGAAATGGCTTCGCGAACATCATCTAACGTAAACGGCTTAATAATTGCGCTTATTAGTTTCATTGATTACCCCTATTTATAGTTTGCTAAGGAATATTCAATTGTTGTACCAAACAATTATTTTTCTTTTAAAACAAAGAACTAATATAAAAGCACCACAAAACCCAACAGTGTTTTGCATCATTTTGGTGCACTAAAAACAGGACATGTTAGTAACTGGTGCAATGCACTCTTATGACGGGAGATGAATTTCTACTGCAGTTAGGAAACGGACGAAAATGATTTGTCCATTGAACTTAAAACGCTCGATCGACGCCGACGTGCAATATTCTCGATTAGCACTAATCGAGAGGTTAACGTTGACATTAACTAGGCAAAAACCTGTTTAAAGTGTAGAGATATTCGTGCTTGTTAGCCTAGTAAATATTTTGAACTAACTGAGCTAAGAATAAAGGGAACTAAACTTGCCGTGACAATTGGCTGGCTTATTTATTTCTTACAGATTTAATGAACAATATTTTCATCAGTATCATGCCTACTAACACCAAGATTGACGATAACGCGAGTAATGGGTCAATTGTTTCTAAAGAAACGAATTTTCCATAATACAGAAACAAACCGATGACAACGCCGACTACACCAACTTGATGTATATAAAATTGAGCAAGCGATAACTTTGAAACGATATTATTAAGCCATAATTTATGGCATAAACCATAGATGAATGAAACGACGAAACCAATAAGTAAAATGTGCGCATGTGTCACTAATTGGCCATGATCTTTTGACGCAGCCATAAATATGCCAAGAGACATTCCCACAATAGCGTAACCCAAACCTGTTAGTACGAATTTCTTATCCATTGCTAGTCCCCCATTTTATTGTCGATCGAACGAAGACAAACGTTCAGCGTTAATTGACGTGCTATATGCTAATTTCTTTATAGATCAACATACCTATGATTGCCTTTTAAATAAAAAGCGTATTACAGCAAGTGTTCTAATTATATGATAAATTTTAGAATCAACCATTCGCTCGTCTTTTGCAAGCAATAAGCAAGCGTGACACTGCCAACATTCTATAGCTCGTTATATTCACTTTGGCATCTCAATACTATGCTCCGTGGGTGGTGGAGTAATAGTTAAAACTTTTAATCCCTTAGGAGATTCAAATCTATGCCAAACACCTTGAGGTACAACTAAAAACTCTCCTTGGTATAATTGATTCTTAGTCTCTATACCATCGTTTAGGAGAACTAACGTTGTTTCTCCTTCAACAATTTGAACCAATTCATCCCCAGCAGGATGCCTTTCCCATTCACTAAACCCTGAATAATGAGTCAAGTAAATAGCGCTTTGATCAAAGTCTGTCAGTTTAACGAAAGCATCTTTCATCTCACCATTAGAAGATTCTGGCGTTCTACCTTCAAAACATTTAACTTTAGAAAACCCTTTATCTATTGATATTGGTTTTGATTTCGACATCGACATTTCCT
>JBNKXM010000447.1:0-2300 GCA_050300315.1 Thalassotalea sp.
GATTTACGACAATTGCCCCCGAACCATCTTTAATACGCACCGTACCTTTAATATCAGAGAGTTCAATTCCGCCAGAGCCATCATGTATCACAACATTCATTGTCGCTGGCACATGAACAACTACGTCTATATGGGGCGAATGGCCTATCCAAGAACCAAAATCATGATGGCTTTTAGCGACAACTTCCGCGTTACTACCTGAGCGTTCTAGCGTTAACTCAACGTCATTGCTGTGCTGCTGAGCGGTATAAATATCGGCAGTGACTTTAATACTTGTTAAACCTTGTTCGCCAAGAACAATCAAACTACCAGCTCCAGCATCAACAGTTAATGTGGTTAAACTGTTAGCATCGAGCGATAGCTCTTGATAGCGATGAAAATCAGCCTTAGCAGGCATAGGTGAAGATGCAACGACTATACAGCCAGACATAGTTAAAGTGACGAATAACGCCAAAAGAGGATAAAAGTATTTCATGAGATTTCCTTGATTACATTATGTTTTTATAGACCAAGGGGCAGTCAAGGATCAGGCCAATAATTTTAAATCATAAATTTCAATCACTTAATATAAAACATAGCAGTATAAGTAAGAAATAAACCAATGAGAACTCTTCATTTAGACGAATTTTTTGTCGTTCTCACCAATTAAAAACTTTGCAGCCACAAGCTGATCACATCGGGATATATACCAAGGAGCAAACCCACCATCACAAACACGCTAACCATAGATTTATTCACCAGTGAAAGTGAACCATTACTGTCGATACTTTCCATATCTCGTTCGCTAAATAGGGTGAAAATCAATGGTAGATAATAAGCCAGTGCGATGCCGCTACCAATGATCAGGGCTAACAATAATGACCATAATGCTTGACTCGCAGCAAAATTCATTAGATAAAACTTGCCGATAAAACCCGCCGTCAATGGAATACCGGCAAAACTTAGCACCGACAGTATCACTAAAGATGCTAACAAGGGTTGACGCCAAAACAAGCCTTGCCAGTCAGCTAGGGTTAGTTGTGTTGATTTTTGTTGCAGCTCAGTAATGGTAACAACCGTAAATATCGATACATTGGCAAGTAAATATGCCGCAAGATAAAACAATGCACTTTGCCATGCCATATCCATAGAATGCATTTGCCTTAACAAGACAATAATCAATAAATACCCCATATGAGCAATAGATGAGTAAGCTAAAATACGCTTAATCACCACTTGCCTTAATGCCAAACTATTACCGACGATCATGGATAATATCGCCACGGCAGAAATCACGCCAAACAAAGCATGATTAGCCAACAAAGGGAGCTGACTAACGGCAAAACAGCATTTTAATAATACAATAAATAACGCACATTTAGAGACTGACGCTAACAATAAGGTGATTGGCGTCGCCGCCCCTTGATAGACATCTGGTGTCCAAAAATGAAATGGCACCAAAGACAATTTAAAGGCAACACCCGAAAAAAATAAAATAAAGCCTAATTGATGTAAAAATGCATTATGCTCACTACTCACAAGTGTCGCACTTGAGAAGCTTAAATCTCCGGTATAGGCGTAAATAAACGCTATGCCCATCAACATAAAACTTGAAGCACTGGCACTTAAGATCAAATACTTAAATCCCGATTCCACTGCATAAGTGTTGGTGCGAAAATAGCCCACGAGTCCCACCAAGGAAATACTTAGTAATTCAAAACCCAGAAATAAGCTGGCGTAATGATCACTAATCACCAGTACACTTGCGCCAAAAATCGTTAATAATACTAACAGGTAATATTCATCATGAACTTCAATGTCTCTTGCGAGCACTTGTTTACTTAATATAACTACAGTGATAGCCGCAGCAAGTATGATTAACAAGGCAAAACGACTGTAATCATCAATCGAAAATAACGGGGTTGCTAATATCGGCACTTGACCAAAGTTATTTATCGTCGCAATTGCCGCTATTACTAATACAGCCAAGGTAAAGTAAGCAATTAAGTGCTGACTTCGTTGCCAAGCAACTGCCAACATTGCTAAGACAATGCCTAAAGCAAGAATCAAATGAGGCAATAATGCGATAATCTGCTCAATATTCATCATAAGCCCCCATTAAATGAAAATTGTAAAACAAGATTTGGAAAGACCCCTAACAGCAACAGCGACATAAACAAACTAAACGCTATGATGCGCTCACGCACGGATAAATCGACAAATCCTGGTTGCACAGGCCCATGGAAGCTCGATTGGAATAACGCTATGCCATATATTGCCGAACCAATAATCCCTAAAGCGGCGATAACAGTGATCACCGG
>JBNKXM010000448.1:0-2295 GCA_050300315.1 Thalassotalea sp.
CCTGCAGATTGGACAACAGAGGAATAATATTATGAACAAGTTTACCCCGATTCTATCCGGACTATTGTTGGCTGTTTCTGCAAGCAGTGTTGCAGATCCATTTGATAGCATGCACAAGCAATTATCGATTATGAGTAAGATCATTAAATCGTCATTAGCGGGACAATCAGGACGCAATCGTTCAGAAATTAGTAATGTAGAGAGCGTTTATTTGAAAGGCCAGGGCGTGGTGTTTACTATTAATTCAAGCTCGAGAAGCAGCCAATGGGGCAATTTTAACTTTAACTTTGTCATGCCCGAAGTACCCGAAGTGCCTGAAATTCCAGATGTAGGAGATATTGACGTAAATATTGAAGGCGATACGCACATTGAATTTAATGAAACAATCAGTGATGCGATGGAAAAAGCTCAAGAAAGCTATGAGCGAGCAATGGAGAATTTCAGTAATGAGCGCGAGTCAATTCGAGAATTAAGAGATCAACAGCGTGATTTGTCTTATCAGGTGCGAGATCTGGAAAGAGAAAAGCGTGACTTAGAATATCAACTAAGACATGCAGACAAAGAGAGTAAAAACGATTTGTCAAAAGAAGTGGCGAAACTTGAGCAGCAGAAAAAAGAGATCGAACAAACAAGAGAAAAGTTAAAGGCTAAATCTGCTGAATTACGTAAGCATCAGATGGCGGAAAAGCAGCAACGCGAACAAGAACGAGGACAATACTATAAAGCCTTGACCGCATCATTAGTAGAATCGTTCTGTTTATATGGTAATGGCTTAAAAGCGGTTCCTAAAAATGAACACGTTAGCTTGATTGTTAAAGCGGCAGGAGAGAAAGAAAATAACCGTTACAAAGACATGATTTACGTATTTAATAAGAAAGATATTACCGATTGTGCCACCGATAAAATTACATCAGATGCACTGATCGCTAAAGGTCAAGGGTATCAATTTTAATGAGTTGATAGTCTAGACAGTAAAAAAGCCACTTAATGTGGCTTTTTTACTGAATGTTGATCTCACAATATTTTGATTAAAAGCGCGCGCTCGGTTTAGCTAATACATCGCTGCTTTGGTCTTGCTTTTCTGCAAGAGTATATGAGTGAGGCTCATCAAAGTAAGATAAAAATAACTGTAGTTTGTCATTAAAAATCGCCGATAACTCATACAACTCATTTTTCTTTTTAGCATTACAACCACCATGCGAAGTTTTTTTAGCCGTTGCTAGCGTTGGAGAAAGAAGTGAAACCGAGTAGCGGATACGTTTTGGTGCATAAATGATATTATGTTGGTTATTCATGTCGCTTTGTGGCATCAAACCAACAAAATGGCTTTTATCTTTTGGTGTTTGCTGTTCGGCGAATTCTATCGCTTTTGAGGCATGTGCTGTTGAACAAGCTATGAGCATAGCTGCTGCACTACTCGCTAATAATAAAGCTTTGTTTAAATGTTTCATGATACCATCTTGCCCATATGTCACATGCTGTTAACGAATGTAACAGCTACTGTTACACTTTAACTTTAGTTGTCAAAGTAAACTAACGCCATCTAGATGGGATAAATGGTCGGTTTTATGAGATTAATACCAATTTCGTTACATAATTGGCTAATTTACTGCCATTTAAAGAGCGCTGCGTGTTTATTTAATCAATACCTGTTTATCAAATAACAAGTATTAATAGCCGCAGTAAAATCAGTCATAAGACGGAATATGACATTGTGTCTCATGACTGATTGCATAGGGTAGCTTTCAAAAGCCTTGATTAACCTGCTTTTTTCAACAACCGATAATGATGTAATAATGGTTCAGTATAACCACTTGGTTGTTGCTCTCCTTTAAACACTAAGTCACATGCCGAACGAAACGCAATGTTATTGTCAAAATCATCACTCATTGGCTGATAAAGTGGATCATCTTTATTTTGTTGATCGACAATTGCAGCCATTTTTTTCAAGCTGTTGATGACTTGTGTTTTGGTACATATGCCATGCTTTAACCAGTTTGCCATGTGTTGACTTGAAATTCTAAGTGTTGCTCTGTCTTCCATCAAACCAACGTCATTGATATCTGGCACTTTAGAGCAGCCTACACCTTGGTCAATCCAACGAACCACATAACCTAAAATGCCTTGAGCGTTGTTATCTAGCTCTTGTTCAATTTCACTATCAGACCAATTCGTTTGTTTCGCTAATGGTATTGTTAAAATGTCGTCCAGTTTTGCTGGCGCGCGTAGGGCAATGCCGGCTTGTAATTTAAATACGTCGACTCTGTGATAATGCAGTGCGTGCAGTGTTGCCGC
>JBNKXM010000449.1:0-2293 GCA_050300315.1 Thalassotalea sp.
TTAAACATCTAATAATTTTCCCAAAGCGGTCGCTGTAATTTGTAAGATTGTAATGAACTTAACTTATCTTTCAGTATTGTAGGTAAAGTTAACTACTTGGATAAATCAGGTACTGTAAATATTGACAGTATCGGTTTTGTTTTTATAATGGAGCGAAATTTATAAAAATTAATAGGTAAAGCCAAGGAGATGAAATGATAAAGCTATACGGTTTCGGAGGTGCATTTGGTGTAGTGGATGCGAGCCCATTTGTGATCAAGGTTGATTTGTTTTTAAAGTTAGCGGGTCTGGAATATGAGTTTATTGGTGATGTTAATGCGTTAAAAAAATCACCTAAAAACAAATTACCCTTTATTGACGATAACGGCAAAAAAGTTGCTGATTCAGCGTTTATTTTAAAACATTTAGTTGATAGCTATCAGCTCACTCTAGATGATCACTTAACAAGCGAGCAAAAGGCACAAGCTAGCCTTTACGCTAAGGCATTAGATGAAAGTTTGTATTGGTGCTTAGTGTATTCAAGGTGGGTGAAAGAAGATACGTGGCCAATTATTAAAGAGACATTTTTTGGCAGTTTGCCGATACCATTAAAATGGTTTGTACCAGGTATGCTTCAGAAAAGTCTGAAAAATACATTGCATCGCCAAGGCTATGGTCGCCATAGTGATTCCGAACTACTTTCAATCGCCAATGAGCATTTTTCAGCACTTTCAACGTTACTTGGTGATAAGCCATACTTTTTTGGCGAACAACCGAGTTCATTTGATGCGGTCGCCTATGCATTCTTAGCTGAGTTTATTAGTGTTGATTACTTTAATAGCTTTAATCACCAAGCAAGACAGTATGAAAATCTGGTTAAATATTGCCAAGCGATTGAGGCGAAGTATTACTAGTTGAAAAACTTTATCAGGGTAAGGAAAGCTTACCCTGTCTTATGACAAAGGATGAGCATGACAATTCGCATAAATGAGGCGTTAAAACAGGTTTTTGGTTTTGAGGATTTTCGTCATGGTCAACAACAAACGATAACACAATTGCTTGATGGTCATTCGTCATTAGCAATTTTCCCCACAGGCTCTGGTAAGTCATTGTGTTATCAGTTTACAGCTTTATATTTACCCCACCTTACGTTAGTTGTTTCCCCGTTATTAGCGCTGATGAAAGATCAGCTAACGTTTTTAGCGAGTAAAGGAATACGCGCGGCAAGTATCGACTCAACACTGACAGCTGAGCAAAATCAGCAAGTGATGGTAGATGTCAGAAGTGGTGAGATCAAAATATTAATGGTGTCGGTAGAACGTTTTAAAAATGAACGATTTCGCCAGTTTATCGGCTCAATTAATGTTTCTATGCTAGTAGTCGATGAAGCGCACTGTATTTCAGAATGGGGACACAATTTTCGGCCGGATTATTTAAAATTACCCGCGTACCAGCGTGAATTATCTATTCCGTTAGTCTTACTGTTAACGGCCACAGCGACTAAGCAAGTTAAATTAGATATGGCGAATAAATTTGCCATTAACGTTGAGCACATAGTGCAAACGGGTTTTTATCGAAATAACTTGTCGCTTTGTGTATTACCGAGCCATCAAACCAATAAACCCCAATTGTTAATAGACAGTATTACGCAGCAATCGGGCAGTGGTATTGTCTATGTCACCTTGCAGCAAAGTGCTGAGTCTATTGCAGGCATTTTGCAGCAACATGGCTTAAATGCTCAGGCCTATCATGCCGGCTTTGACAGTGAAAAAAGGCAACAAATTCAAGAGCAATTTATGCGTGGTGATATTAGCATCATAGTTGCGACGATAGCGTTTGGTATGGGGATAGATAAATCCGATATACGTTTCGTTATTCATTATGATCTGCCAAAATCGATAGAAAATTATAGTCAAGAAATCGGTCGAGCAGGGCGCGATGGTCTGCCAGCAAATTGTATTACTTTGGCGGATCTAGATGGATTAAATGTTGTTGAAAACTTTGTCTTTGGTGATACACCTGAGCTGTCGGGAATTGAGCTTGTCCTTAATACGATAAAAGAGGAATCTAGGGACAATCAATGGGAATTACAAGGTAATGCATTATCGCTTGCCAGCAACATTCGCCAATTGCCATTGAAAACCTTATTGGTGCAACTTGAATTGTTTAACGTTATCACACCGCTATATGCTTATTTTGCTGAATTTAAAAGGAAACCATTCCCTTTAAAAAAATACAGCGCACTAAAATGATAAGGAAGCAACTAACCTGAAAACAAAAAGCATTGTCTCTGTTCCATCTGAGTTTTGCTTTA
>JBNKXM010000450.1:0-2266 GCA_050300315.1 Thalassotalea sp.
ACAAAATAAGTTATAAGGCCAATCAGGTAAGCGTCTTGGACGGCGGTAACACAAGGAAACTTCATCGCATAATGCTAATTGCCCAGCAACTTCATCAACCCGTTGATCGGGAATGTTCCAAACCACCATGGCATTGGCATTAAAACCAAGTTTTCGATGTTTAACCACTAAGCCAAAACGCCGGATCAATCCCTGTGTTTGCCATTTAGCAATTTGTTCAAGCACCATAGCTTCGCTAACGGTTTGTTGTTCGCTAGAAATTAACCTTGCTAACACCTCATAGGGTTTGGCTTCGACTGGTAAGCCTTGCTCTAACAAGTTTCTAAGCTGCGTTTGCTGTAAGTCTGTTAATGTATCGCTCTGGGTATTTAACGGCGCACTATAACTTGGTAAATCAATAGATAATGACAAAATCAATGCTCCTTATTACTAAGCTGTTGGCTAAAATCTATCGAAAAACCTAAATCGATATGATAAGAAGCCTCCATTGGCAAAACCAAAATAGCGAGGCCAGTAAGTGCTTCTAATTTATTTAGCACTTGATTAAGTGCCACTAAATCGCTGGCGGTAACGACAAACCACAAATTGTATTGATGCTCGCGCTGATAGTTATGATTAACCTGCTCAAATCGATTAACAATCGCTGCTATTTTTTCTAATTGATGCTCTGGCACAGCCATGGCAGCCAAGGTGCTTGCCCCCGCTTTTTTATGGTCAAACACCGCGCCTACGCGAGACAAAATCTTTTGCTCATTTAAACTCTCGATGGCTAACAACACCTCTTGTTCTGTGGTATCTAACGCTATCGCCATGTCTTTATATGGCTGCGGCGATAATGGAAAGCCTTTTTGATAACGGTTGATAATTTTTTGCTGTAATGGGCTTAATGTTATTGCTGACATATTACAAGCCTATTTGATGCGCACGATTGGTAAAGAAAATGCCACTTGGACTTTTTGCCGGTAAAGTTTTTAACAAGGCTTGTGTTTGCGTGTCATAAATATGAACCTGATTATTATCACGCACTGAAATCCACACTTGTTCACCTCTTGGGGTAAATTCCATATGTAAAACAGCAGGTCCTGGCGTTAAGGTTTTAACTAATTCAAACGTTTCAGTATTAAACACTTGGATTTTGTCATTATCAGGGAAAGCAAAATTGACCCAAATTTGTCGATTGTCTGGTTGCGCCATCACAAATATTGGCTGGCTGTGTGCTGGAATTTCGGTTACTTGCTGCCAGGTTTTAGTGTTTACCACTAAGACCTTATGCTGACCAACCGCAGGAACAAACGCATAGTCGCCCGCAATTGCCCATCCCTCAAGGTGTGGCATTTTATAAACCGGTAATTTCTTCTCGCCTTTGCCATAGTGTGACAATATGCGACGAACGCCATTTTCTGGATGCCATAAATCAAGTAAGGCCATGCCGTCTTCACCAAATAATCCGGCGATATAATAACGTCCGTCAGGGCTGATCAACGCATCATATGGCGCGCGTCCGATATCTGAAAATTTAGTTAATTGCATTTTTGGCGTTGAAAAATCGGCGATCCATATTTCATCACTGTCAAACAAACTAAAGACAAATTTATTGCCGGGGGCGTCGACCAAACCAACCACTTTTGAACGCACAGCACTACCATCTTCATTTTTAGGTCTATCGGTTAACGCTGACGCTTCGATGTTAGCAACTAATGCAAGCGTTTCACTGTCAAACACTTTCACGCCACCTGGTGTGTAGTTAGAAACCGCTACTAGCTTGCCATCTTGGCTTATCGCACCACCAATGCTATTTCCTGATTGAATTACCCGATTGGCAATTTTATCTTTAAGCAAATCAACTTTGGTTAATCCACCATCTCGGCCAAAGACGTAGGCATAGCGTTGGTCACGAGAAAAAACTATCGACGCATGAGATAAATCACCTAAACCGTCTATTTCGCTGAGCTCGGTTTTATCACTGTGATCAATTATCTGCACTTGCCCTGTTGCACGTTCAATAATCACGCCTAAATCGCCTGTCGCGCGCACATCGCTAACAAGCTGCTGTTGATGTTCTGAAGTAGGTAATTGGCTACAAGCGCCAAGCATCACAGCGAAAAGTGATAGCGTTAATTGTTTTAATGGCTTATTTATCATCTTTCATCCCTTGTAAAAGCTGTTGGCTGATCCACAATGCTTCTTGTTCAGTTAAAATAGTGTTCCAGGGCGTCTTCGTATTTTTTGTTTTTGGTGAACTGCTCCGCCTGTTGGATATGGCGGT
>JBNKXM010000451.1:0-2256 GCA_050300315.1 Thalassotalea sp.
CGATTACGAGCCTCTACTTGTCGCTCAAGATTCGCTACACGCTCTTGCAATGACAATGTATTACCACCACTGCGTTGAGAAATATCGATGACTGGGGCAGGCTCTGCTGCGCTCACAACCTGTGTGATCGCAGCGAGAGTAATGCCAAATAAAACTTGATTCAGTTTCATTTAATTACCTGACTAGTATACTAAAACAGCACGACGGTTTTTAGCGAAAGCACTTTCAGTGCGATCTTTTACCATCGGCTTTTCTTCACCGTAACTAACAACAGATAATTGTGATGAGGCTACGCCCATATTTTCTAAATAAGTTTCTACCGCTTTAGCGCGACGCTCGCCTAACGCGATATTGTATTCTGGTGTACCACGCTCATCCGCATGACCTTCAATTAATACGCTTACGTTAGGGTTTTGGCTTAAAAATTTAGCATGCGCGTCTAAAATCGCTGAAAACTCACCGCTTACTGTTGATTTATCAAAGTCAAAGTAAACAATGTGTTCTGAACGTAAACGCTCCATTTCTTGGCGTTTTTGCTCTTCAATTTCCGCTGCACGTTGTGCCGCAGTCACTTGAACAGCTTCTTGCTCAGCTGCTTGCTGTGTTTGAGCATTCGTGTCAACTTGACTTTGCTCATCAGTTTCAGAATTTGAGCTACATGCAGCTAATGCCATCATAGGTAATGCAATAGCAAGAGCTTTAACAGTTTTATTCAAGCGCATTTTGATTTTCCTTATTGTTTCAATAATTTTTAACTTTTTAATTTTTATAAAAACGGTGACCAAGCTGGCGATTTAACCTGCCCATTAAGCGCTGGTAATCGTGCTTTAAATCGACCATCTACTGATACTAAACTCAATACTTGACGATTGTTATGCAAAGTACTGTAAATGATCATGCCACCATTTGGTGCAATACTTGGCGATTCATCTAAACGAGTTTTTGTTAGCACTTGGAAAATTCCAGATGTTAATTCTTGCTTCGCTAAATGATACTGCCCACGTGTTCTATTAACCATTATCAGTTGGCGTCCATCAGGTGTTAATGAACCACCTAAATTCATTTCACCATCAAAAGTCAGGCGCCTTACTCGACCATCCACTAAATTTACGCGATATAGCTGCGCTTTTCCACCCCGTTCTGAACTAAATATCAATGATTTACCATCTGGTGACCAACTTGGCTCAGTATCAATCGCTCGGTGTCTCGTTACGCGACGTAATTTTTTAGTGGCTAAGTCCATAACATACAGTTCTGGATTGCCGTCTTTAGATAGCACCATGGCTAAACTTTTACCATCTGGCGACCAACGCGGCGCACTATTTATACCTTCGTACGAACTGATCAAGCTTCTTTTTCCTGTATAAATATCAATGATATAAATTTGTGCTTGATGATTTTCAAACGTCACATAAGCCAGCTTGTTTCCAGTAGGATCCCAAGACGGTGACATTAACGGCTCTTTTGAACTTAACAGTACATGTTCGTTATAACCATCGTAATCGGCAATAACAAGTTGATTCGGGTACTCTCCTTGATCTCGCACAATAACATAGGCAATTTTTGTTAAAAACGCACCACGGCTTCCCGTTAATTTTTCATACACTTCATCACTAATGCGGTGAGCATAACGTCTAAACTGGCTGCTATTAATTTCTGCTGAACTTTCGTCCAAGATATGATCAGACGTTTGTACCAGCTTACCGTTGCTAAGCATTTGCGTTTGGCCACCGGTAATTTGACCGCGAATAACATCAACCAGTTGATAACTTACTTTATAACGACCAATCGATGTTTCACTTATTTGACCAACAACGATGTTTTCAACACCTTCAGCGGCCCATGCTGCGTAGTCTATTTCACTGTCTTTAGTCGGATGTTGCGGAAAGCGCACCTCATTAATTGGGCTGAACTTACCGCTGCGCAATAAATCGGCGCTGATAATATCAGCAATATTTTCAGGTAACGGGCCATTGCCTGTCCATTGAAACGGTAAGATTGCAATCGGGCGAGCGCCATCTATGCCTTCGGTTATCACAATCTCTAAGGTGGCATTAACTTGGCTGGTGAAAACAAATAAACAAGCTAGTAAAATCGATTTTATTTTTGTCATATTAACTAAAAAACACTTAATTTCTATTTATGATTAAAACTCAGGCACAACAGTTAAACTTATTGTGCGCATTTTTTCAAACACTTCTGGATCTTTTGATACTGGAAGTTTACCAGCTTTATTCACGGCATTACGAGCAGCAT
>JBNKXM010000452.1:0-2249 GCA_050300315.1 Thalassotalea sp.
AATAATCGCGTTCAACTAGCGGCGCTAGAGCGAGCCTTTCAATTACGAGAAGCTGAAAACTTAATGCTTAATGGTGCAAGCCTACGAGACCCTAATCGCATTGATATTCGCGGTAAGATACTCATAGGGGAAGAAGTTCAAATAGATGTTAATTGTATCTTTGAGGGCGAGGTTGTATTAGCTAGCGGTGTTGCTATCGGTGCTAACTGTATTTTAAAAGATTGCACAATTGGCGAAAACGCTATCATCAAACCTAATAGCATTATTGAAGGTGCGGTTATCGGAGATAATTGTTCGGTTGGGCCATTTGCCCGAATTCGACCCGATACTATAATGAATAATGATTCTCATGTTGGTAATTTCGTTGAATTGAAAAAAACAATTTTGGGCGAAGGCAGTAAATCTGGTCATTTGACCTATTTAGGTGATACCACAGTTGGTAAAAATGTAAATATTGGCGCAGGCACCATTACTTGTAATTATGATGGTGTAAATAAATCACAAACAATGATCGATGACCATGCGTTTATTGGTTCAAATAGCTCATTAGTTGCACCTGTTTTTATTGGTGCTACAGCAACCGTTGGGGCTGGCTCAGTAATAACTAAAGATGTTGAAAGCAAAGAATTATCGATAGCTCGAGGCAAGCAAAAAAATATTAAAGGTTGGCAACGACCAACTAAGAAGAGTTAATGGCGTTATGTAGTAAATACGTTTTTCTATTTTTGTTCGGGGTGAACTTGTTGTTGAGTTTGCCTCTTTCAGCATCTTCAGATCTCAGCGTTGTCGCCGCTTCTTCCAAATTATTACAGTATAGAGAAAATAACCAGTTAAAAGGCCCAAGCGCCGAAATTTTTAAACTGTTAATGAATGAGGCAGGACTCCCAGTAAAAATAGATTTTATGCCTTGGTCACGAGCCTACAAGTTAGCTAGTACTAAAGCTAATACAATGATTTTAACTATGGTGAGAACTGCTGAACGCGAAGATAAATTTCATTGGTTACTGCCTGTGAGTGAATCTAAAAGAGCGTTTGTGGCGCTGAAAAGTCGCAAAGATCTCGCGTTAGTTAATTTTTCACAGGCGAAAAGTAAATTAATAGCCGTTGTTAGAGATTCATATGGATTAACATCTTTATTGAAACAAGGCTTTAACACCAGTGAAAATTTATATGTTGTCGCTGATATGCAAACAGCTATTTCGTTGTTTCTTAAAGGTAAAGTCGATCTGCTTTACGCAGATCCTAGTGTTTTAAAACATTATTTTGCGGCTAGAGGACAAAATAGTGAAGATATTGTTATAGAGCATATATTTCCTGAAACCCAACGTGAAGGTTACATTGCTATCAATAAGCATTCCTCGCCAGAACTAGTTGAACAGCTTAAATTGTCGGCACAACGAGTCAAAAAAAATCCGTTATATCAATATTATTATTATTACGAACCTCTCATCGATTAATCTTGGGGTTATTTAATTCGTATCCATCCCATATTTAGTAAACGATAAAATTCACTATTGTGTATTTGCCCTATTGAATATATTTATAAAAAAACTATAATAACTTTCGGTTTGAAATTTAAAGTTATCAATCGAAACTATGTCAAAGAGAAATACTAAGCAACGACGTCATATTATCATCACAGAGTTGAATAAATTAGGTGAAGTTAGTGTAGATCAACTGGCGAAAAAATTTGAAACATCAGAAGTTACTATTCGAAAAGACCTTGCTGCATTAGAAAACAGCGGTTTATTATTACGACGCTATGGTGGCGCTGTACTATTACCGAGCGAGCTGATCGAACCAAAATGTGACAAAGTTTCACAACGAAAGGCGAGTATTGCAGAAAAAGCGGCGACATTAATTCGAGATCATAATCGCATTATTCTTGATAGCGGCAGTACAACCATGGCTTTAGTAAAAGAACTTGGTCAAAAACAAGGTTTAGTTGTTATGACTAATTCTTTAGCCATTGCTCAAGAAATACATGCTTTGGAGAATGAACCAACATTATTGATGACTGGTGGTACTTGGGATCCTCATTCGGAATCTTTTCAAGGTAAGGTCGCGGAAAGCGTATTACGTTCATATGATTTTGATCAGCTGTTTATTGGTGCTGATGGCATAGATATAGATAGAGGAACCACTACTTTTAATGAGTTGCTCGGGTTGAGCCAAGTAATGGCTGAAGTTTCTCGAGAAGTCATCGTTATGGTTGAATCAGAGAAAATTAAACGAAAAATACCTAATTT
>JBNKXM010000453.1:0-2203 GCA_050300315.1 Thalassotalea sp.
TATCAGAAAAACAACTCACGGTACTACATCAATATCAACATCAGTTTAATCAAACGCAGTTAAAAGCAGTTGATCAATTGGTTGAACATTTAAATAAAGCCAGTAATGACAACCGTGAAGAACAACGTAAATCTTTGTTATTATCTAGTGAGCAAATGGCAGAAAAAATGAAAGAGCTCACCACTTCAACGGATAACCGTCTAAAAGAAATTAGCGAGCAAGTGGAAAAACGTTTGGCGGATGGTTTTGATAAAACAACGAAAACGTTTAACGATATTTTAAAACGCTTAGCCTTGATTGATGATGCACAAAAGAAAATTACTGAATTGTCGAGCAATGTGGTGAGCTTGCAAGAAGTTTTAGCGGATAAACGTTCGCGTGGCGCTTTTGGTGAGGTTCAGCTTAATTCATTATTGAGAAATGTATTGCCTGAGCAGCATTTTTCCCTTCAGCATACTTTATCAAACGGTAAAGTGGCTGATTGTGTATTGTTTTTACCACAGCCAACTGGCACTGTGGTCATCGATGCCAAATTTCCGCTCGAAAGTTATCGTAAGATGACAGATATCGCGGTAGCGGAATTAACACGCAAAGCCGCAGAACGACAATTTAGAGCCGATATAAAAAAACATATCAAGGACATTAGCGAGAAGTATTTAATTGAAAATGAAACGGCGGATGGCGCTATCATGTTTCTGCCCGCAGAGGCTATTTTCGCTGAAATTCATGGCCATTATCCTGATCTGGTTGAATTTGCCAATAAGCAACGTGTTTGGATAACCTCACCAACGACGCTAATGGCGATTTTAACGACGGCGAGAGCTGTGATCAAAGACGAAGCCACACGCGAGCAGATCCATATTATTCAGGCGCATTTATCGGAATTAGCCGGTGATTTTAGCCGTTTTCGCACGCGCTTTGATAATCTTGCCAAGCATATTGATCAGGCAGCGGGAGACGTTAAACAAATTCATACTTCTGCGGATAAAATCTCCAGCCGTTTCGAGAAAATTGAGCAAGTGGAACTTCATTAAGACGTTGGTAAAAAAATCACCAGCAAACAAGTAGCGAGTTAATGCTTGTTTGTATTAGTCTTTATGGCATTAATTAATGCCAATCGGCGCTAGTTTTTCGCCAAAAAAGCTTGTTATTATATTGAAATATATCAACACGCCCTAGCTACAAATAATAAGAAAAAATAGAGAGGTAATGTTTGCTACAAAAAGTCGAAGGCCTTAAAACCACCTTGTGGACAGGGTTGGCGGTTACGCTTGCCTTTGTTTTTACCTTTGTTTCTCAAGCTCACTGGCAGGTGAAAATAACGCTAATAGAGCAAGTCTTGTATGGTTTGTTTATTGTTGGCATTTTATTTTCGGCACAATTTAGCCGCTCTCGTATCACCATTTTACTCGGCTTGTTAGCGGTGTTTTATTTGGTTGAACAAAATATTCTTATCGGTAAAAGCTGGTTGAGTGTTAATCAGCAATGGCTGTTTATTGCATCAATTTTTGCGCTGGTGTTTTTGGCATTGATTAAAGAACGCGCCTTATTGTCAATTCATGGGATTGTGCGGGTTGTAGGATTAGTCGCTTGCGTTGTTTTAGCAAAAGGCTGGTTACTGGCATTTGCTTGGCTAGCAGATTATAACCAAACGCATCGTTTGGTAAGTATTAACCTTAATACTTTGGTTGTTGTCCTGCCGCTATATAGTGTTGCCATCTTTATTTTATATAAATGCTTACGACAACCTAGTCTATTTCTGTCGTCGGTGTTAACTAATTTGGTGTTGGCGTCGTTATATTATCAGCAGCAACTGTCATTACCATTGACGGTGATTTTAAGCTTAGTAACCTTGCAATACATTTTAGTGGTGGTGGTGGACTCATATTACCTCGCTTACCGCGACGAACTTACTAATTTACCTTCAAGAAGGGCGTTGAATCAGTATGCGTTATCGCTTGGCCGTCGTTATTGTGTAGCCATGATAGATATTGATCATTTTAAAAAATTTAACGATACCTATGGCCATGATATTGGCGATCAGGTGCTTAAATTGGTGGCGGCAAAGTTAGCAAAAATAAGATCCGGTGGTCGAGTATTTCGTTATGGCGGGGAAGAGTTTACTGCTATTTTTCCACGAAAATCCTCTGAAGACGCAATCGGCGAGCTAGAAACCTTGCGTCAATCTATTGCTGATTATCAA
>JBNKXM010000454.1:0-2236 GCA_050300315.1 Thalassotalea sp.
AAGGTGCTTAGGTGCCAGACATGTCCTACCTACAAACTGTAAGCCAGTGTCTGTTGGCAGCAGCTGCAAAGATAGCCATCTACAGATCAAGTAACCATAAAGTGCAGTTGGCACTAGCATAATGGCAATTTGTGCCTGCCAGCCAAAGCTCATATCAGTCATTAATTTTGAAATCAAGGCGCCAACCACTATGCCGCCTGGAAACCACACATGGAATCGGTTGAGCATAGTCGTTTTATTTTTATGATAAATATCAGCAATTAACGGATTACAACCCGCTTCTACCGAGCCATTTGCAAAACCAATACAAAAACTTGAAATTAATAAAGGCCAAAATCCATCTGCTGACATGGTTAACACTAGCCCGAGCAAGTGACCAACAAAGGCGATGATCACTAGCTTTTTAGCACCTAGAAAGTTATACAATAAGCCGCCAAGCATAGTAGCAATAGGAAAACCTAAAAATGCCATGGCATTGATCCAGCCAAGCTGTGTATCTGTTAACGCGAAATCTTGGCTTAATTGCCCTAAGATCCCAGCTCGAATGGCAAACGTCATCGCCGTAACCGTCAGTGCCAAACAACTGGCAATGAATAATTTATTATGAGTATTTTCTGACATTAGCTTCCCCTACTTCTTGTGTTATTCAAGCCCAAGAATTTGTCGATTCAGTGATGGATTTTCGCCGCTAGATGCAAAGTCATCAAACGCATGTTCTGGAGTTCTGATCAAATGTTGTGCAATAAATGGTGCACCTTCACGGGCACCGTCCTCAGGATGTTTCAAACAACACTCCCACTCAAGCACCGCCCAGCCCTGATAGCCATATTGGGTTAACTTACTAAAGATTTGTTTGAAATCAATTTGCCCATCGCCGAGTGAGCGAAAGCGTCCGGGTCGATTTTGCCAATCTTGATAACCGCCATAAACGCCGCAGCGACCATTAGTTCTAAATTCGGCATCTTTAACGTGGAAAGCTTTTATGCGTTGATGATAGATGTCGATAAACGCTAAATAGTCGAGCTGCTGTAAGACAAAATGACTAGGATCATAGAGAATGTTGACGCGTGGATGGTCACCCGTTGCCGCTAAAAAACGTTCAAAGGTGACACCATCATGTAAATCTTCTCCTGGGTGTAGTTCATAACAAACGTCAACGCCGGCATCTTCAAACTTATTTAGAATAGGCATCCAACGTTTTGCCAACTCTTTAAAGCCCTCATCCACTAATCCTGCTGGTCGTTGTGGCCACGGATAAAATGTTTGCCATAGCAAAGCACCTGAAAACGAGGCATGAGCATTTAAACCTAATTTAGCACTGACGCTTGCTGCCATCGACACTTGTTCAATTGCCCATTCAGTGCGTGCTTGTGGATTGTTTTTTACCTCATCAACTGCAAAACCATCAAACTGGCGGTCGTATGCCGGATGAACCGCAACAAGTTGTCCTTGTAGATGAGTAGAAAGTTCGCTGATCGATAGACCCGCGTCATTAACAATACCTTTGATCTCATCACAATAGCTGTCACTTTGATAAGCGAGCGTTAAATCAAACAGACGTTTGTCCCATGTCGGTATTTGCACCGCTTTATAACCTAGACCTGCCACCCACTGACATAGATTTTCAAGGTTATTAAATGGCGCCTGATCTTGACAAAACTGCGCAAGAAAAATGCCTGGGCCTTTAATTTGTGACATAGTTAGTCTTCTCCTAAAACATTCGCGTTAAGCGAAAATGTCTGCCATTTCGTCTCATTTCTATCTGCTTTTACTACATTTTCAATAAAAGCCATGCCTCTGACTGCCTGTTTAATCCCAGGAACATCAAATAACGCATTGTCACTTGGCTGGCCATTGTGATGAGCGCGAATTTGCTTAACAAAATTACCGTACAAGTTGGCAAACGCTTCCAAATAGCCTTCGGGATGCCCCGCCGGTGTGCGCATTGCTTGAGTTGTCGCGTCACAAAGCTGACCAACGCCTGCGCGAATTTTTTCGCTCGATTGACCATGTGCTTTCAGCCATAAGGTATTTGGCTCCATTTGTGACCATTCAATACTTTTCTTATCGCCATAGATACGCAATTTAAGATCGTTTTCTTCACCTAACGCTATCTGGCTGGCTATCAGTACCCCTTTAGCGCCATTAGAAAATTTTAATAACACGGTACCATCATCATCGAGCGTGCGGCCTGCAACCGTCGAAGTTAAATCAGCACACAAATCACTGATTTCAA
>JBNKXM010000455.1:0-2232 GCA_050300315.1 Thalassotalea sp.
AAGCTGTGAGCATTTCTTGATTTATCCAAGTACCATCTTTTCTAAATGGCGCATCCGCGCAAAAACTTATCACCTGCTCAAAGGCATGATTAATAGTGACTTGAAATTGTTGGCGATTTAATGCTTTTCGTAAACTTTTGTTAATTCTTATCTGATCGGTGTAAATAATTGCCCTTGGTGAGGGGCTCCACCAAAGAATAGGTTCATCATCGTTAAACCAAGGAAATATTGCATTTGCGTAGGCTGTCAGCAAACGTTTTTCGGAAAGGTCTCCTCCGATAGCCAATAAACCGTTAGGCTCAGATAATGCACTATCAAGAGGAGGAAATTCGAGACTTTCCGCGTTTAGCCATTGGAGAGTCTCAGGCATAGTTTATTTATCAGTTTTTGCGTCTAAGTAACGTTCAGCGTCAAGTGCTGCCATGCAGCCAGCGCCCGCAGAAGTGATCGCTTGACGATAGATATGATCGGCAACATCACCGGCAGCGAAGATCCCTTCAACACTTGTTTGGGTCGCATTGCCATTGGTACCGCTTTGAATTGTTAAATAACCATCTTTCATTGCTAACTGATCTTTAAATATATCGGTATTAGGTTTATGGCCAATAGCGATAAAACAACCAGCAACATCAATATCTTCTGTTGTATCAGAGTTAGTATCTTTTAAACGCACGCCAGTAACACCCATGTTGTCACCTAACACTTCGTCAAGCGTACGGTCTAAATGCAATACAATGTTTCCGTTAGCCACTTTATCCATCAGTCTGTCGGTTAGGATTTTCTCTGAGCGGAACGTATCTCTGCGATGCACTAAATGTACCTCAGAAGCGATATTAGCTAAGTACAACGCTTCTTCAACCGCCGTATTTCCACCACCAACAACTGCTACTTTTTGATTACGGTAGAAAAAGCCATCACAGGTTGCACAGGCTGATACACCTTTACCCATAAATGCTTGTTCAGAAGGTAAGCCTAAATATTGGGCAGAAGCGCCAGTACAAATAATTAATGCATCACAGGTATAGTTGTTACTGCCAACTAATTTGAATGGACGAGAAGAAAAATCAACCGATTCAATATGATCAAAAATAATTTCGGTATCAAATTTTTCAGCATGCTTTTGCATGCGTTCCATTAATGCAGGGCCTGTTAAATCGTCTGCGTCTCCAGGCCAGTTTTCAACTTCGGTGGTAGTGGTGAGTTGTCCACCTTGTTGCATACCTGTGATCATCACAGGCTTTAAATTCGCTCTGGCAGCGTAAACTGCAGCTGTATAACCGGCAGGGCCTGAGCCCAAAATGAGTAACGGGCAATGTCTTGCTTCGCTCATGAATTACTCCAAAATAAAAATTGAATGCATTAATGTATATAGTTGATTGGGATTTTAAGCAAAGATCTCAAGGGGGTAAAATAACTTTTGTTAAAAAAATTTGCTGAAACAGTGAAATTGCACGGATATTTGTACGCTGATTGAAAATTAATCAATATTGTGTTGGTGATAGCGTTGGAGCTATAAAAAAAGCTGCGAGCGCATTCACGCTCACAGCTTAGATTATTTATTTAGTCGTTTAGATTATAACGTTGCAACCGCTTCTTGAGCCGGTACATAGTCATAGCCTAACACTTCTGCAACTGGTTGATAGGTGATTTTTCCACCTAAAACGTTTAAACCATTCATTAAGTGTTGATCATCTAACATTGCTTGTTTGGCGCCTTTATTTGCTAAGGTAACAGCAAACGGCAATGTAGCATTGGTTAATGCAATAGTTGACGTACGAGCAACACCGCCAGGCATGTTAGCAACGCAGTAGTGAACAACATCATCAACAACATAGGTTGGCTCTTGATGAGTGGTTGGTTTTGATGTTTCAAAACATCCACCTTGGTCGATAGCAACATCAACAACAACAGCGCCTTTTTTCATCGACTTGATATGCTCTTTTGTTACTAGCTTAGGTGCTGCTGCGCCAGGAATTAACACCGCGCCGATCACTAAATCAGCATCTACGATAAGGTGATCCATAGCATCTGCAGTTGAATATACTGTTTTTAAACGACCATCAAATTCAGTATCTAATTGACGAAGACGAGGTAAAGAACGATCTAAAATCGTGACATCAGCACCCATACCAACAGCCATACGCGCTGCTTGTGTACCTACAACACCACCACCAACAATTAATACTTTTGCAGGTGCTACACCTGGAACACCACCAAGTAATGCGCCTAATC
>JBNKXM010000456.1:0-250 GCA_050300315.1 Thalassotalea sp.
TTACCCATGGCAATAATTGCACGCCGCCGGCAAGCATTATAAATACCGCCAGTAATAAGTGAGTAATCAGTGAAATGTTATGCAGGATATTACCGGGAACATAACCTGTTGACAGATGTGCTCCCCATTTATTTACGTCTGAACTCAGGGCACTAACACCAAAAGTGATGGTGACATAACTGGCAAATATTATTTGCCCCAGAATTGCGATTGTCGCCCAACTGGCGGCTACAATTTGCAGCGCTTTTTT
>JBNKXM010000456.1:260-2205 GCA_050300315.1 Thalassotalea sp.
TGTTACGTTAATCTGCTCGGCTGTTATAGCTTGCTCGTTCATGGTTCGAACTCCTTGTTATTATCAAACGCAAGTATTAGCAAAGCTGTTTACTGAAGCTATCAACAAGTGACCGACGACGGAATGAGGGGAGTGAATGACGATATTAACGGATAAGTTTGATGGCAATCCGTTTATTTAGGATAGGCATTGCAAATAAAAAAGGCTTAACGTTAATCGTTAAGCCTTTTGGTGACTAGTGTTTATTCCTAATTCAGTTTAATTGCCACTACGACCATTATTTACTGTATTGGGTTTCACAAATACTGCGGTTGTTCTTGCAGGAACGGTAAAGCTTGCCTGTTTGACATTGAACTTAGCTTGTCTAACGATTTTGTCTTTTGAGCTTTTTTGCACTGGGTGTAGCATAAATTTGTCTTTGCTAGTTAGCTCATCCAGCGTAAAGGTTTGCTCTTGTGTGCTGGCGTTAAATAGCACGACATGCTTAATGTCATCATCTTTACTTAAACTCATCACAATCAGACCGGGTGTTTGATTTGGCCCGGTATTATGAAAGCGCAGTTGACGGTTAATTTCATCTGCAGTTTGTAACCTGAATAACGGACTACTGCGGCGGATTGTCATCATCTCTTGCATATGTGCAACTGCTGATAAAATTTCATCACTACCAACAGCTAAATCAGGATCTGCAAGGCGAGGTTGGCTAACCTGCCAGTTGGCTTCATTGTCACCTTGTAAAGGTAAGCCTCTTGCCCAGCCGTTTTCTGTGTAACTGAAATCTAAAATGTTAAACCAGTCGCCTGCATCATAGCTGTTTCTGTCCGATGATTTTGAGCGCAACATATCTTGGCCGGCATGATAAAATGGAATACCTTGCGCGAGCGCGACAATGTCATTACCTAGGTTCTGCACGCGTACCCGGTCGGCTTTACTGGTGCTTAACGGTAACTTGTATTGGTTTGCATCAAATAAGGTTTCGTTATCGTGTGCCGCGATATAGTTAATGGCTTCTTGCGGATCGCTGGTGTAGCCGCCAATTGCCGAGCTAGTAATGTGATCACCTTGATGGTCGATAAACTGATAATTTGATAGTGTACCGGCTAAGCTCAATCTGACTTTGTCTGTGGTGCGTAATAAGTCAGTTAATGTTGCCTGACTTTGAGCATTGGCATCGTAATATAAGCCATTGATAAAGCCTTGATTGGCGACATGCGCATTGCCTGAATCGAACGGGCCACCGCCGCGAACGGCGTCACGAATATGATCATTAAATGAGCCAATACCCGTATGATCCCCCATATTACCTTGACTGGCCTGTTCAAACCGAGTGTTGTTTACCACTTCGCCAAAATTCCAGCCTTCGCCATAAAGGTAAATACTGCTGCCGTCTACGCCATCGTGTTCAAGGGTTAGTGAATGGAGCATGGCCTGTGCTTTTAGCAGATTTTCTTTGGTGTGATGCCCCATTAAATCGAAACGGAAACCATCAACTTTATAGTCAGTTGCCCAGCTTTTGAGCGAGTCTAACATCAGTTTTTCCATCATATTGTGCTCGGTCGCTGTGTTGGCGCAACAGCTACTCATTTCAATATCGCCGATGTTATTTAGGCGGTGGTAATAATCCGGCACAATTTTATCGAGTACCGATTTTTCCCCTTGCAAGCTACCGCTGGTGTGATTATAAACAACGTCCATAATCACGCGTAAATTAGCTTTGTTTAGTGAAGCAACCATGTCTCTAAACTCGCGAATGCGTGCGCTACCATTGGCATCCGTGGCATAGCTACCTTCAGGTACAGTGTAGTGATAAGGGTCGTAGCACCAGTTAAAACCATCTTGACCTCTTATGGCATCAACGGCGGCTTGTTGCTCGGTTGAATCGCTAGCAAATACCGATAAATCATCTGTGGTTAACTGCGCACTTTTATCTTCATCTATGGTGGCG
>JBNKXM010000457.1:0-2203 GCA_050300315.1 Thalassotalea sp.
AAAATATCCCCTGTATTCATCCAATAATCTGAATCATCAAATTTTGGATAAGGAATGATATCTCCAGGCCCCTTATCATCTAAATATCTGGCTAAATAATGACCACTCAAAGTTAATTCACCATTTTCTTCTACTGTTATAAACTTCAACAATATTCCTTAATCACGCTATGTGATGATTAATTTTATCCAATCGAAAAATGATTATGATCTTGCCAAGGCACTTGCTTAGCCTGAACATTAGTCACTTCCGCCGTAGGCGGTCCGTGATTTAACCACGCCAACATTTTATCGACGTTTTCCTGTTCGCCGCAAATTAAAACTTCAACTTCGCCGTCTGCTAAATTATGAGCATAGCCGCTTAAGCCGTATTCTATCGCCATTTGTTGGCTCGCTGCACGAAAGTATACACCTTGAACCTTTCCGCTAACATGTGCCATATAACTAACATTCATCTTCGTGTCTCTCTTATTAATTATTTTCAACAGATGATTGCACCTAAGCGAAGCATTGACTAAACTCGGCGCAATTTATCATAGCTTTCCTAAGTATAGGCAAATGTCAGCAATTATTTATTTAAAAGTCAGCCGAGAAAAATCTTTATTAAGAAAACACCCTTGGGTATTTTCCAAAGCGATCAATAAAATCAAAGGCAACCCTATGCTAGGTGATACCGTTGATATTTGCGATAACAAAGGAAACTGGCTGGCAAGAGGTGCTTATTCGCCTGAATCACAAATTAGCATCCGAGTATGGACCTTTGATCAAAATGAACAAATTGATCAGGATTTTTTTCGTCGAAAGTTAATTAATGCTCAATCAAGAAGAGACTGGTTCATCACTCAAGGTGGGTTAACTGGCTATCGTTTGATTGCCGGAGAATCAGATGGTTTACCTGGTATTACCATAGATAAATATGACAACTATATCGTTTGCCAATTGTTAAGCGCCGGTGCTGACTTTCATCGCTATACCCTTATCGCTTGTCTTCAAGAGCTCTACCCTGACTGCCATATTTATGAACGCTCTGATGTAGATGTACGTAAAAAAGAAGGCTTAGAGCCAGTAACTGGCTGGTTAACCGAAGCACAAGATAGTAGCCAAGTAGTGATTGAAGAGCATGGTATTAAAATTCATGTTGATGTTGCTAATGGCCATAAAACGGGATTTTACTTAGATCAACGTGATTCACGAGTGGCCGCGGGTCGTTATGCCAAAGGAAAAACCGTATTAAATTGTTTCTCTTATACTGGCACCTTCTCATTGCATTGCGCGGCAAATGATGCCAAAGAAGTGATCAACGTCGACGTTTCAGAACAAGCACTTGATATTGCCAAGCAAAATTTAGCGTTAAACAATCTTCAAGATAAGAATGTTTCTTTTATTAAAGAAGATGTTTTTAAGTTACTGCGTCGCTTTAGAGCAGAAAAACGCACGTTTGATATGATCATTCTCGATCCGCCAAAGTTTGTCGAATCCAAAGCGCAACTTAACGGAGCTTGTCGAGGTTATAAAGACATCAATATGCTTGCAATGCAATTATTAAATCCAAAAGGCATTTTGCTCACCTTTTCCTGCTCAGGATTAATGGATGCTGGTTTATTTCAGAAAATTGTCGCAGATGCCGCATTAGATGCTAAACGTAATGCCTACTTTGTCGAGCGTTTGCATCAAGCAGGCGATCATCCTGTCTCTTCAAACTATCCTGAAGGGTATTATTTGAAAGGATTGGTGTGCCAAATAGACTAAGACTATTTGGCTAGCTATTTATTTTATTAACGTTATTGGTGTTATCCGTCTAATTAATCAATTTCGGCGATGTTAACACCAATAAGGTAACACTCAGGGCCTTCTTCCGTTACCCGAACCACTTTGCCTCGAACATCGAGTGGTTGCACTGCGTTACCCGACGACTCAACATTGATCCTAACATCGGTATTTATCTCAATTGGATGAGACATTTCAATGGCGATACCCGTTGCACTTAAATCCCGGCACGTAGCGGTAAGTGTACTGTTGGCTTCATCATCAATGATAGTCACCGTGACATCACTGTTTAACATCATACGGTAAAAACTACGCTTGTCATCATAAATAGCCATCACAACTCCGTTGATTATTTTATTACATTAACTCTTTTATACGCATTGCTTGAAAACATGTCAATTACCTAATAACTAGCCTAAAGATAAGCTATTTAAATG
>JBNKXM010000458.1:0-2197 GCA_050300315.1 Thalassotalea sp.
CGGCATCTGGTGCTAAAGGACGTCCATGACCAACGTCGCAAAATGGGCAACGTCTGGTACAAATATCACCCAAAATCATAAAGGTGGCGGTACCGTGATTAAAACACTCTGACAAATTGGGACAAGACGCTTCTTCACAAACCGAATGGAGATTGTGCTTGCGTAATGCTGACTTGATATTGTCAATACGCTCTGTGGTGCGCGGCAATTTAATGCGTAACCATTCCGGCTTTCTCAGCATAGTACTCTTTTCTGAAGGTACTACCTTAATAGGAATATGGGCGAGTTTATCGGCATCACGTAATTTTGTACCAGGAGCAATGCGAGATGATTTAATGGTCATTTAATGACTCCAATCCTGTTTGATATTGTACATCGTCGGCATTTAATAACGCAGACATATGCTTAACTAATAAATTTCCTGCTTGTTCAACGCTATCGAGCTCGCTGATGGCAGCGCTTTGTATCATTTCTAAACCAGCATAGCCGCATGGGTTTATCCGCAAAAATGGCGATAAATCCATATTCACGTTAAGCGCTAGCCCATGAAAAGAGCAGCCTTTTCGCACTCTTAAGCCTAATGAGGCAATTTTTTTATCATCAACATACACACCAGGGGCATCGGGCTTGGCATAAGCGGTAACGCCAAACTCTGCCAAGGTGGCAACTATGCCATTTTCAATTAATGTGACGAGTTCTCTGACCCCCATTTTTCTGCGACGTAGGTTGATCATAAAATACATCACTTGCTGACCAGGACCGTGGTACGTCACTTGACCACCACGATCGACTTTTACTACGGGAATGTCGCCGGGCATCAATAAGTGTTCTTCTTTTCCTGCTTGCCCTTGCGTAAAAACGGCAGGGTGCTCGACAAGCCATAATTCATCGAGGGTATCGTCACCGCGATTATCAGTAAACGCTTGCATGGCTTGCCAAACGGCAACATAGTCCATACGATTTAATTGTCGAACGATCAGTGAGTGTTTCAACAGCGCACCTTAAGTACAGAAATATGAATGTGATGACGAATGATAAAGCGCGTTATAATACGTAGCGCACTTGCTCAATGGTTGTTAACGATTGATAGATCAATTCGATATGCTCTTTACTGGTTACCGTTACCGCAATTGACACTGAATGATAATTGCCCTTCGAGCTAGGCTTGATTTTTGGGGCATAATCACCCGGAGTATGCTTTTGTAACTCAGTAATAATCAGATCTGGTAATTCATCACATGCAACTCCCATCACTTTAAAATTTAAAACGGTAGGGAATTCAAGTAGTTCATCAAATTTGGTATTCATTCAAGCTCTCAATATTTACCAAAATGTCTTTGGTAATAAAGTTAATGGCGGTATTTTAACATTAAATGCTAGTAAGCAAAATGGTGTCATTTTATCTTAAATCAAGTTTTTTGAACAAATTTGCGTGGTCAATAAAAAAGCCCAGTAAAAACTGGGCTTTAATCAATAAGATATTTGTTTAATAGTGATGTTCAATTAATTAACAAATTGTAGTTTTACATAATCCATTAAGCGATCAAATATGCCACCTTCAACGACTTCTTGTAATGTGACTAAAGGATATTGGCCAATATCTTCGCCATTAAGCTGTAAAAACACTTTACCGACAACTTCCCCTTTAGCTAATGGCGCAACAAGTTGTTTGTTTAACTCGAAGTTAGCTTCTAAATTTTTGCGTTGACCGCGAGGAATAGTAATTGGTGTATCTTGTAAAATACCTAAATCCACTTCCTTGATGTTACCCATCCACACGCGATTAGTAACAAATTTCTCTCCCGCTTTGTAAGGTGAGTATGTTTCAAAAAATCGGAAACCATAGTTAAGTAACTTTTTGCTTTCTACTTTTCTTGCTCGTTCACTTTCTGTTCCCATCACGACACTAACTAAACGCATATCACCTTTAGTTGCTGAGGTGACTAAGCTATAGCCAGCTTGTGATGTGTGACCGGTTTTTAAGCCGTCAACATTCATGCTTTTATCCCATAGCAAGCCATTGCGGTTATACTGCTTGATATTGTTATAAGTGAATGATTTTTGTTTATAAATTTCGTACCTTGTGATGTGACAGGCTCCTTCCCTATTTTTTCAGATATCGGTTAAGATCCAAGGTTGAGATAGATAACGTAAGCGAGGACTTAGCTTGTTGGCAACGATTTTGACGGGATGTGGT
>JBNKXM010000459.1:0-2183 GCA_050300315.1 Thalassotalea sp.
ACCACGTTATGTTACGCGCTTATTCAACGTTTGATGGCGTAGGCTTAACAGGTAGCTTCACTGAAGGTACAACAGGTGGTGTAACAGGCGGTTCGCAAACTAAAACGAATATTAGTGTTGCTCGAAGAGCATGGGACTACACTGCGTTAGATATTCCGACTGGTATGTCGACATTAGTTGTGACTATGAGTGGTGGTTCTGGCGATGCTGACTTGTATATTAGACAAGGTTCAAACCCAACTACTTCTACTTATGCTTGTCGTTCATGGGCAAGTGGTAATACAGAAACTTGTACTATCACTAACCCAGCAGCAGGTAACTGGAATGTTGGCATCTATGGTTATGCAGCGTCTAGCGGCATGAACGTAACAATGGAATGGCAACCATAAGCTATTTTGTTATTAAGCGTTGAATGAGATAATTCATTTATGCTAAAAATTAGAATGCCCAAGTACATCTGTGCTTGGGCATTTGTTGTTTTTATTGTGCTAATAACATTTGCAATAGCCTTATTAAAACAGGCTACAACAAACTCTTTGCGTATAGTGCTTCTAGCTATACAGTCTCTTTAACTGCAGTTAACATTTTGACTGACAACGTTTTAGGCACTTCAATAGTGATCATTTCATTGGTTCTTATTTGATCTCGCTGGTTTTCTAATTTTTCAGGCAAAACTTTAGGGAGTTCGTTAAATAATGCTTGATAGAAGACTATCGCCGTTAAATATGTTCCAAGTGTAGACGGGTGCGACTTGTCCTTAGCATGTAAAATTACCTCTGGATCTATTGCCATTAATCTATGCCATACTTGGCCTACAGGTACAACCTTGCTGTTGGTTATTTGAGCTAATTGTTGATAAAGTCGATTTGTTGCTTGGTACATGGTAGGGATAAATTGCATCAGTCCCGCTTTTTCTTGTTCATCTTTTATTTCGTCTAGCCAAGTTGGAATACCTTGATATGCCCAAGTATTAAATAGCAAGGCTTTCGCTCCTTGCTGTTTTATTAATTGCGCAAAGTCATTACCATATTTGAGCGTTTCATCTGGGTGTTCAAAAGCGCTGGCACTCGAGTCTTGCAAGATCACATAATCCCATGTTCCTGTTGTAATTTTTGCTTGCGCTTTTCCCGCTTGCCAATGTTGATAGAGTGACGTTCCTCCCTTAATTTCAGTGCCAAATGTGATATGTTTATTATTCGCCGTCGCGATTTGTTTTAACACGGTAGGGAGATAATTTGCTCCTGTAAAACTGTTGCCGATGAATAGTACATTAACGCTTTCAACTGTTTGCTGTGCATGGCTCAGTGTTGAAACCGTCAGGATAATTGCCGTTAGTAAATGTGTGATGTATTTCATGTCGTTGTTTCTGTTTTGATGAATTTATTGAGTGATAATTTGTTTTTTAAAGCGATAAACAAAACGGTCTGTTTTGCCTTTGGTTTGTGCTTGCCATACGTCCAGCTCAAAATGATCATCAGGGTTAGCTAAAACTGACAGTGAGCGGTCTAATACAAAGCCTGCATCAAGTATTTCATTCAGGACAAAGACATTTTCTACCCGATGCAATGTCTTGCTTTGGTTTCTTCCCTGACCAGGTGCACTGTTGTGGTCGATTACGACAAAATAACCGTCATCATTTAGTTTGTTGTAGATGGTTTTAAGTAATTTTTTACGATCAAAGTCCTTTTTGTTGATTAAATCGTGGTAATTAAGCGCAGTAAAAATGCGGTCTACTGGCTCATTTAGATCAGACAAATCAAGTGTGGAAAGCTGAGAGATATTGGTAAATTGGCTTAAGTCTCTGTGCTCTAGTTTTGCTCTAACACTATATAATTTTCCCGAATTATTTAGAACACGGGCAAATATATCGGTGTAATAACCTTTGCCTGCGAGATAGTCGACCACTTTCATATTAGGTTTAATATCGAGTAGATTGACAATATCACTTGGTTTACGTGCATCGTCACGTTGCATATCTTCCGTAGGGCGTGATTTGTCGTTGAGTACGTGATTTATATTGTTAGAATGCGCCATTGTTGTCGTAGTTAACGCTAAAACACTAATCAATATTAAGTTTGCTGTTTTCATCTTTATTGCCTTTTTCATTGTTGTATTGATACAGTAAAAAAATCAGTTTGATTTGTATCGTTAAGGTGAACATCAGACAATTAACTGGCGATGAT
>JBNKXM010000460.1:0-2168 GCA_050300315.1 Thalassotalea sp.
CTATGTTCAGTCGGAAAATAAGAAACGTGCAGAAAGTGGTAAAAAGCGTAAAGTTGACTAATACATTGTTGCTTACAACAGCTTGTCGTCTTGGACCAAACTAGACCAATGTTTGCTAATTTTATCCAGTGTACCATTGTTTTTTAACGTCTCAATTGCTTGATTAATTTTTGTTAATAACAGTTCATTTGTCGATTTTTTACTTAACATAATATAGATATCGTCTTGATAGACAGGCATGGAATGGACTTCAAATTCGCCTTGTAATTTATACTTTTCGACAAACGCAGACATAGTAACAGGATCTACTAAAAAACCATCAATATGGCCTTTTAACAGCATATAAACATTTTGTTCTAAATCTAACACTTCACTGATATGTGATTGAAATTCGGCTAGTTTAATCAGCTCGTCGTAACGCTTGCCATAATAATAACCGCCTTCAACACCTATCATATAATTGCTGGTCATGATGTCATCTAAGGTTGATAATTCAATCTTAGATGAATGCCCTTTTCTTACATAAAGTTTTACCGACTCGACTCGATAAGGTTTACTAAACCATGCATACGCTGCGCGCTCATCTGTGTATGAAGCGCCCATTGCCATGTCCATTTCGCCCGTTTTAATATATTGTAAATGGCGTTTCCATGGCAGCTCTGTATAAGTAACTTCAAGTTTTGCTTCTTCGATAATTGCATTAAAGATATCGAAATCTAAGCCGACAAGTTGTTGATTATTATTATGATATTGATATGGGTACCATAATTCCCAACCAACGGAGAGTATATTAGAAGATTCTGATGCGGCAAAGACAAATGACGATGAACTTGATACTACTATTATTAAAAACAGTTTTATTATTATGTTCTTAGACATATCACTTTCTATTCCATTAAAGTGTGTCACTTATTTTATTGGTGACACTTCTAGTACCAATGCTGGATCTAATCTAACCTGAAACCAGTTAACACGCCAGTCTAAATGAGGGCCTGTCGCTCTACCACTACTACCTACCGCCGCAACAACTTGCCCTTGCTTAACACTATCACCTTGTTTTACATAGGATTTACTTAAATGAAGAAAGCTTGACGTGATACCATGGCCGTGATCGATGATCATAGTGCCACCTGAATAAAACATGTCAGGTACAAACAATACCACTTTACCATCAGCAGGTGCTTTAACTGGATCGCCCGTCTTACCCGCAAAATCTAAGCCAAAGTGTGGACTTTTAGGTTTGCCATTGTAAAAGCGTTGGCTACCATAAACGCCAGTAATCGTACCTTGTATTGGTGCAATAAAACCTTGGCTGAACGCGGTTTGCTCACTTAATTGGCTGCGAGCTTGCTTGACTTGTTTGCTGTCTTTGTTAGCTCGAGCAACGGCCTTAGCATCTGGGTTCATGATTTTTTTCGCTATGCCCTCAACGCGCTGTATCGGATATTCTCGTTGAGCTGGCTGAAAGCTTTTTACGGTTTTTTCGCCATTAGGCGTTACTAAGATCAGTTGATGCGTTTGTTTATCATCACGGCCAAAACCAAAGGCAAAATCTCCCTGAGGCGAGACCACCAAAGGCTCGCCATCGAACGTGACCTTAGTATTGGTCAAGGTTTTGCCAAGTACTAGACCACCTTGAACAAATTTTCCTGAAAATTCGACTTGTGCCGATACGCTAAACGTAAACGCAAGGCTACATATCAGTGTAAATTTATTCATTGTATTAAGCACTTGCGATAGCACCTTTACCAACACCTTCGTACGCTACCACAGTAAATTGATGCTGAGGTTGTTGTGCTTTTAGCTGTCTGGCGATGTAATCGGCTAATAATTCTACGGTAGAATCACAATCAACCACTTCTAATACCTTAGTATCGACAGCAATATCAAAACGCCCTTGCGGCGCTTGATAAGCAAAAAATTGATGATCGGGTGTCAATTCTGCCTGCGCTTGCGCCGATAGTTGGATCGCGTCTTTGCTAACACGATCATCTTCAGAGGCTATATAGATATCTTGCCAGCGAGTACACCAAAAGAATTCAAGATCTGTAGAACGCTCACCATTTTTTGACAAGACTATTTTAGATCTGTGTCCATGAGCGATGCGTTGGCAATTACCGTCATGCAATTTTAAGCCATGCGTATAATGATAAAAATCGCCTTGAATT
>JBNKXM010000461.1:0-2166 GCA_050300315.1 Thalassotalea sp.
AACCAATGATGTCAAATCCCATGCCAGTCGCTAACAAGATAGTTAACGAAGCAAACACTAAGCACGTAGCAACATCTAAGCTGTGGTACGTGCAATTTGGCGCTTATACGAATCTTGTTAATGCCCAGCAATCATTAGCGCGTTTAATGCAAAGCGTGCCAGACCAGCAAATGTCCTTGGTGAAATCTCAACAGTATTATCGAATTTTGAGTCAGCCATTTGAGTCAAAACAACGCGCTGAAGATTGTGCAAGTATGGTAAACTTGCAACATGCTATTTCCGGTTATGTTACCCAGTTAGAAAAGTAAGTTTAGCAACTAATGAATGATGTATTTTTATCCGCCGATCATCAACTCGATGCTATCGGTTTACGGTGTCCTGAGCCTGTGATGATGGTTCGTTTAAATATTCGAAAAATTGCCAGCGGAGAAACGTTATTAGTGCTTGCTGATGACCCATCTACTGCTCGTGATATTCCTAGTTTCTGTCGCTTTATGGAGCATGAATTACTCGCTCAACAAACTGACGAACTACCGTTTCAGTATTTAATTAAAAAATCTTAAACAAACTCACATAGATATCATCAGTTTCTAATAAACAAAAAGGGAGCGATAAGCTCCCTTTCTCTATTATTTTATCGTGTCGCTAGCTGATCAGCTTTGTAACACTGATATATCGGCTATCGCTAAAAAGCTATTACGAATCTCATTAAGTAATGTTAAACGATTAATTTTAACTTTCTCGTCATCCGCCATTACCATAACACTATCAAAAAAAGCATCGATCGGTTGTTTGATCAACGACAATTCAGTTAATACCGCCTGATAGTCTCTCGCTGCCTGTAATGGTTTTATTTTTTCGCTAACTTTTGCAAACGTTTCAGCCAAGGTTTTCTCGGCTTGCTCGCTTGCTAATGATGTATCAAATTCTGCATACAGTTGACCATCAAACTTAGCTAAAATATTACCGACACGTTTATTTGCTGCCGCTAGGGTTTCTGACTCAGTTAATGCTTTGAAATGACTAACCGCCGAAATACGTTTATCAAAATCTAACGGCGCAGTTGGCGAATTAGCCAATACTGCTTGGATAACATCCACCGACACGTTTTGCTCTTGATAATGCGCTTTAAAACGACCTAAAACAAAATCGATGATCTGCTGTTGGGTATTTTCATTAGTCAGTTTATCACCATAAAAAACGATACTTTCCGCAATTAGATCAGCGATGTCTAAATCAAGTTGTTTCTCGATAATAATACGAATCAAACCAATGGCAGCTCGTCTTAATGCAAACGGATCTTTATCACCTTTAGGTGGTTGGTTAATACCAAATATTCCCACTAAGGTATCTATTTTATCGGCAATAGCGACTGCGCAACCGATATTGCCTTCTGGCAGGCTATCTCCTGCAAAGCGCGGACGATATTGATCTTCAAGCGCTTGAGCAACTGCAGCATCTTCACCGTCATGTTGAGCATAATATTTGCCCATAGTGCCTTGTACTTGAGGAAACTCTAACACCATCTCGCTCATTAAATCAGTTTTACTTAACAAGCCTGCACGGTAGGCTAGCAAAGGGTCTTCATTAATCGTTTTCGCGATATGTTCACTTAGCATGGCGATACGTTCAGATTTATCTTTTAACGTGCCGAGTTGTTTTTGAAACAGCACAGTTTCAAGGCTTGCCAGTCGTGATTCAAGTGATTGCTTTTTATCTGTTTTAAAGAAAAACTCTGCGTCCGCTAAACGAGGACGGATCACTTTTTCATTACCAAAAATGACTTTTTCAGGTTCTTTACTTTCGATATTAGCGACAAAAATAAATTTATTTAATAAACGCCCTTCAGCATCATTTACAGGGAAATATTTCTGATGATCTTTCATCGAATAGATTAACGGCTCTGCAGGCACTTGTAGAAACTCTTCGTCAAAGCTACCAATTAGCGTTACTGGCCATTCAACCAGAGAAGTTACTTCTTCTAATAGATCTTGGTCTATTAAGGCGACACCATTTAGCTCTTTTTCAGCTTGTTTTATTTGCGCAACGATTGCGTTTTGGCGTGCTTGATAATCAACTTCAACATGGAAATTTCTAATACCATCGAATTGATTTTCCATATCATTTAATTGATGAAAATGGGTTGCGAATAGTGTTTTCGCCTTA
>JBNKXM010000462.1:0-2160 GCA_050300315.1 Thalassotalea sp.
CGTTACCAGTATGACCAGACATTACCAGACACTTTTATCAGAGTTTCGATTGGGCTTGAGAGTGCAGACGATCTGATTTCGGATCTGAAGCAAGCTTTTGAAACTCTCAAATGAATAATTCAACAAAATTGATAAAGCGAGCATCTGCCAGCGCGTTTAACTTTGTCAAAATGTCAGTCATTCGCTCCCTTGTTGATAACAGTTCTTTAGCAATATGGTGATGTTCATATGCTTGGCTGCGTTTAAATACTGACTGTAACGCCGAGAGCAAATCTTGCAACTCAACATCCGCCTGCTTTATTTGCTTGGTAAAATCTGCTGGGTATTGCGCTTGTGCGAGAAACACATCTCGCTCTAGCCGCGGTAATTCATCGAGTGATTGGGCTGCTTGTTTGATCACTTCATATTCTTGTAAGCGGCGGATCAACTCGGCACGAGGATCGTCTTCCTCTTCCACAACTGTTTGTTTTGGTAACAATAACCGTGATTTTATCTCCGCCAGTATTGCCGCCATCACTAGATATTCTGACGCCAACTCCATGTTAAGTTCTTTCATCAGTTCGACATAATGCATGTATTGCGAGGTGATGGGGGCAATCGGCAGATCAATGATGTCAAATTTTTGCTTTTTGATCAGATACAAGAGTAAATCGAGCGGTCCTTCAAAGGCTTCTAAAATCACTTCCAGTGCATCAGGGGGAATAAATAAATCTTGTGGCTTTTCAATCAACGCTTCCCCGCGCACAAAAGCTAATGGCAGGGGCTGTTGCCGCATTACGCCATCATAACTTGTGCTTGGTGGTACGTTCTCAGACATAAGGCTATTCAAACGGTGTTGGATCACCTTCGCCAACACGAATAATGGTGGTTTCGCCTTCCGACAAATCAATGACTGTCGTTGGGCGCTCACCTAAATGGCCGCCATGAATGATCAAATCTACGTGATGTTCAAGACGATCTCGGATCAATTCTGGATCATATTCCGCCAATTCTTCACCCGGCATGATCAAGGTGGTTGACATAATAGGCTCTTCTAACGCGTCTAATAGTGCTTGTGCAATCGCGTTGTCGGGCACCCGAATACCTATGGTGCGTTTTTTCGGGTTAAGTAAACGTTTAGGCACTTCTTTGCTTGCTTTAAAAATAAAAGTATAAGCGCCTGGCGTATTGTTCTTGAGTAAGCGGAACGAGCTATTATCAACACGGGTATATTCAGACAGTTCAGAAAGATCTTTACACACTAAGGTAAAATTGTGGTCTTTATCAATATCACGTATCCGACAAATACGCTCCAATGCTTTCTTATCACCAATATGACAGCCAAGCGCATAGCCCGAATCTGTTGGGTAAACAACAACACCACCATTGTGAATAATTTCGGCGGCTTGTTTCATCAACCGTCCTTGGGGATTATCGGGATGGACGTAAAAAAATTGACTCATAATAAAATTCCTTGATCTCGTTCGCCGCTATTACGCGATTGCATTTTACTGATTAGCTTTGCCATTGTTGCCAAATAGGCATTGCTTGCTCTGGCATAACAAGATTTCGCCCTAAATCAGCCCACTTGCTTGGGTAATGAAAATCTGAACCCATCGACGCAAGTAAATCATATTCTTTACAAAAGCTTAGCATTAATTGTCGCTGAGCGTCATTCATTTGTGGCAAGACCACTTCCAGACCATCACCACCAGCCGCTTTAAATTGCAGCACTAGGCGGCGTAACCATTTAGTGGTCATATCATAACGCACAGGATGCGCAATCACGGCACTACCTTGCGCCTGATGAATCACTTCAACCGCACGTTCAACACTACACCACTGTGGCTTAACAAACGCCCGTTTGCCTTTCCCTATATATTTATCAAACGCCGACTGCAAGGTTGAGACCACGCCATTTTGAAATAAGACTTTAGCAAAATGAGCACGCGTGATAGAGCCTTCACCGGCGATATCTTTCGCTTGTTGATAGATATCGCCAAGTCCTGCTTTCGCTAGTTTTTCACCTATGGCTAGCGCTCGCTGCTCTCTTGCCTGTTGTTGTTCGCTGATCAGCTGTTGTAATTCGGGATTATTCTCATCGATATTTAAACCGACAATATGAATTTCAAACCCTTGCCAACTAGTAGAAATTTCAATGCCATCAATCAGTTTTATTGG
>JBNKXM010000463.1:0-2142 GCA_050300315.1 Thalassotalea sp.
TTGTTACTCCAGCTAATTTTAAAGCTACTGCTGGTAATTTTGATGAATTGTATATGAACCCTAATGGTACATTTGCAGATGGCGTAAATCTTATTTCAGATTCTAAACCAGGTGATCAAGATTACAATGGTGGTCGTTGGTTTACTCACACCGTTGAATGGACTGAAGATGGTTTTTTAGCTCATGGCATAGTGCCAGTGATTAAGTCGTTTGATGAGCTGCAATATCATGAAAGCATGGGGTATCTAGTGATCACCCCAGGATCATTTCCCGATGGTCCACCGGTTTATTTTCAATGTCCTTTGTTGCCAGTAAAAGGATAACTCGTTGAAATAAAGCTATACAGTGTTTAAATAGCGACGCGCTTGTATAGCTTTAACCTCTTTATCATTAAATCTTACTGAGATATGCTAGCTTTGTTTGATTAATAATATAAAAGCGAGTTTATCTCATGAATCCTGCAAAAGTTGAGCGCGATAAGGTTAAGGTGTTAACCGATTTACCTAATGTAGGGCCTGCGACAGCAAAAGATCTTCAATTGTTGGGCATAGAAAAACCAGAGCAGCTTAAAGGAAAATCTGCCTATGAAATGTTTTATCTTTTGTGTGATATTACTGGGGTTCAACACGATCCGTGTGTTATCGATGTGTTTCTTTCGTTAACTGATTTTGCCGATGGCGGCGAGCCTAAAACCTGGTGGCAGTATACCGCTCAACGGAAGGCCTATTTAAACGGTAAGAATGACAATTGATAAAACGTAATATTAATTTTTTGGAAGAAAAACGCCGATTTTAAGGGATAAATTTCACCATATTTAATATGCTCAATTAGGAAAATTATCCTTTACCTCGCCAATAAAACAGCTCAAAATAAACACAGAATTTTTTAGCAATCATAAGCTATTGATTTAATTAGTACCTAAAACGCGAACAATAGCATGCCAATAACAAAAAGTTAGTGTTTAACTCTATGAATTATAAAAATATAAATAGTATTTTATTTATCTGCATGGGCAATATTTGTCGCTCGCCAACCGCCGAAGCGGTATTTAGGCAAAAGTCGGGCGAGCAAGGTTTAAACTTATTAATTGATTCAGCAGGTACTATCGGCTCTCATGCTCGAGAAAAACCCGACCATCGCGCCCAAAAAGCGGGAATAGCGAGAGGTTATTCGTTTGACAATATCAAGGCTCGAAAAGTTACGGTTGATGACTTTGAAAAATTTGATTTGATCTTGGCGATGGATCAAGACAATATTCGTGAATTGAATAAGATCGCACCGCCGCATTTGGTTAGTAAAATTAAGTTATTTTTAGACTTTGCTGAGCAGTTTGAAGACAGTGAAGTGCCAGATCCCTATTATGGTGGGGCACGCGGTTTTCAATACGTTTTAGATTTAGTTGAAGATGCGAGTGATGGGTTAATTAAGCACTTACAAGCGTGATAACAAAAAGCCAATGAAAAAATCATTGGCTTTTTACTTTGTTAATTTAGCTAACAAACCGAGATGTTTAAATTCTTAACGCCTTTTCTCCGCGCGCGATACCTACCGAGCCAGAACGAACAGACTCAATAATTTCAGTTTCATGCGCTAACGTTTGGATAAACGCATTAATTTTCTCTGCATCGCCAGTAAGTTCAATGGTGTAGACTTGTTTACCAATATCAACAATTGATCCTCTAAAAATATCGGTAATGCGTTTTACTTCAGTGCGTGATTTATCATTCATTGCTAATACTTTGATCAAAATGATCTCTCGCTCTACATGACTGCGCTCGGTTAAGTCGGTTATCTTGATAACATCAATGAGCTTGTTAACCTGCTTAACAATTTGTTCTAATACGCGATCATCACCTTTAGTTGCTATGGTTATCCGAGAGAGACTTTCATCTTCTGTTGGCGCAACGGTTAAACTTTCAATATTAAACGCGCGTTGTGAAAATAAGCCGACAATTCGCGATAAAGAGCCCGGTTCGTTTTCCAATAAAATAGCTAAAATACGGCGCATTATGCTTTTACTCCTTTGCGTAGCCACATGTCGTCAACGGCCCCTTGTTTAATTTGCATCGGGTAGACGTGGTCACTTTCGTCTACGCGGATATCGAGAAACACCAGCCGATCGGTGATTGAAAAGGCTTTGTC
>JBNKXM010000464.1:0-2107 GCA_050300315.1 Thalassotalea sp.
TATAATGTTATGATCATTATAATTGGATTACCCTGGTTTTGGCATTTAGATGCACCTAAATAGTATCTGATAAATTTGTGGTTGTATGGATTATTCTACCTTTTGCTTTTGCATTTCACTTTTTTTGATAAAACGGCGTTTGACTTTCTTATTCAGCAAATCAAAACTGTACTTCAAGGCATGATGAATCCCCTGATGTGAAATGTCTTTGATGCGCACAGGCAAGTTCGCTTTGGTCGCAGTAACGAACGCAATGCCACCGCCCATCAAGCCACCGCCAAGCACTGCAACTTGGCGAACGCTCGCCGCTTCAATGCCCTCAACACCTTGCTCTTTTTTCATATCAGTTGTCGCAAAGAAAATTTGACGCAACTCTTTTGAGACAGGCGTCATGACCAAGTGACCAAAATGATCCGCTTCTAATTGGTAACCTTTGGCGGGAGATTGCTCTACGCCCATTTTGACACATTCAATGATTTTCAGTGGCGCAGGATAATGACCTTTGGTTTTTGATAACACTGTTTTAGCTGCTTGAGTAAATAATACTTTGCGGCCAAGTGACGTGCGTTCAAGCAACTTTCCGATCAAATTTAACTCTGGCTGTTTCTCATGCCCTTTACCGCCTTTGACTTTACCAGATAAAATTAACTTTTCAGCGACATTAACTAAAACACTGTGTGGAACGGCATCATCTACTAACCCCGTTTTTAACGCTTGTTTAGCGCGTAACTGTTTACCAGTTAACATCATATCGAGGGCTTTTTGAATACCCACTAGTTTAGGTAAACGCTGAGTTCCCCCGCTTCCTGGTAACAAACCTAATTGCACTTCTGGTAAGCCTAATGCCGTTTTATCATCGTCACTGCATACTCTGGCGTGACAAGCCATTGCAAGCTCTAAACCACCGCCTAAACATGCTCCGTGAATAGCTGCAACCACAGGAATAGCTAAACAGGCAAGTTGATCAAAAATCATTTGCCCTTGACGAGATAACGCCATCGCTTCTTCTGCACTTTTACAACTAGCCAACATATTAATATCAGCACCGGCTACAAATGAATCAGCCTTACCACTGAGCAATACCACACCACGCAGACTTTTATCAGCTTTTATTTCATGAAGCACTGCTGCAATTTCATCGGCAAATTCCGCTTTAAGCGTATTCATCGACTCACCAACCACATCCATGATCAAATGCGCGATGCCATTTTCCTGACGAACTAACGTAAAGGTATTGTTTTTAGTATTAGTCATTAATCTGTCTCCACTATCATCGCTGCGCCCAAACCACCAGCCGCACATGCTGTCGTTAATCCGACACCACCACCACGACGTTTTAATTCATTTAATGTTTGCACAATTAATCGCGTGCCTGTCGCGGCAAATGGATGACCATAAGCAAGCGAGCCCCCCATAACATTAAATTTCGCCATGTCTATTTCACCAATGGCTTTGTCACGGCCTAAGTTTTCTCGTGCAAACTTATCACTGGCAAACATTTTCATGTTCGCTAGTGTCTGTGCGGCAAACGCTTCATGCATTTCGATTAAGTCTAAGTCACTTAGCTCCATTCCCGCTCGTTTAAGCGCTAGTGGCGTCGCGTAACTTGGCCCCATTAACATGTCTTCCCAAACATCAATCGCAGCAAAGCCATAGCTTCGAATATAACCTAATGGCTGATAACCTAGCTCTTTCGCCCGCCCTTCTCGCATCATTAACACCGCAGAGGCGCCATCGGTTAATGCAGTACTGTTAGCCGCAGTTACAGTGCCATGCTTACGGTCAAACACCGGACGTAATTTTTCATAACCAGCTAATTCAGAGTTTTCACGGATACAGTTGTCTTTATCGATAAATGATTTATACGGCTCAACATGCGCCGCCATAACCTCACCTGCCAGTTTTCCTTCGTTCCACGATTGAGTGGCTAACGTATGCGAGCGGTGTGCTAATTCATCTTGCGCTTGACGCGAAATACCATGTGTTTTTGCCATTTGCTCTGCGGTTTGTCCCATTGACAACCCAGTAGAATATTCGGCAACCGCTGGTGGCACAGGTAATAAATCTTTAAACCTAAGCGTTTTAATCAGTGATAATTTTTGCCCCA
>JBNKXM010000465.1:0-2137 GCA_050300315.1 Thalassotalea sp.
TTTTTACAAAACTGTTCTCAGTGTCATGGTTCTGATGCACGTGGTACCACTGGCTTCCCTAACCTTGCTGATAAAGATTGGTTATATGGTGGTTCGCCTGAGCAAATCAAACAAACCATTATGCATGGCCGTCAGGCACAAGGCATGATCGCTTGGGAGACTATGTTAGGTGGTGAGCAAGGCGTAAAAGAAGTTGCAGCGTTCGTGCTTAGCCTAAGTGGTCGTGAAGTAGATGCGGCTGCGGCAAAAGCTGGTCAAGAAAAGTTTGCTATGTGTGCAGCTTGTCACGGTCCTGAAGGTCAAGGTAGTGATGCCATGGGCTTACCATTAGGTGCACCGAACCTTTCTGATAACACTTGGTTATACGGCGGCTCTCAACGCGTTGTTGAACAATCTATCAGACATGGTCGCTCTGGTGTGATGCCAGCGTGGAAAGATAGATTAGGCGAACAAAAGGTACATGTTGTTAGTGCTTATATCTATAGCCTGTCGCAAAACTAATCTTGCTAAATAACAAAAAGCCTTAGTGTAATAAACTAAGGCTTTTTGCTTTAAAGGGAAGCAATAACCGCAGTCCTAATGACTAGTTCAAGATTGACTATCCATGGATTTGATCCGTCGTAGAAAATATTGCTGTTTTAAGGTGAATCAACCACTAATTTATTGGTTTGGTGAAGTTAAAATCAGTATAATAACCCCAATTAAACACAAGTAAGATTTGAAATGAAAACATCTTGGTATAAAGAGCCTTGGGCATGGCTTGTATTTATTCTTCCGCTAACAGCAGTTGTTGCTGGTATTACGACGTTAATTATCGCCAATACCGATCCCGACAGCTTAGTAGTTGGAGATTATTATAAAAAAGGCAAAGCAATCAATGTTGAAATTTCAAAAATTAAACAAGCCCAAAAGTTAGGTATAAAATTCGCGTTACGTTTAACAGACAATGAACTTGTTATTAAACCAACAGGCATTGAAAAAAAATTTCCATTATTAAATGTTAATTTTTACCACCCTACTCAACAAGAAAAAGATTTCTACTTTGCTATGACCCAAGATGGCTCGGGTAACTTTAGACAATCGCTTAGTCAAAACGTATCCGGTAAATGGCGTATTACCATAACCCCGTTTGAGAATGATTGGAAAATACAAAATGTCATAACGCTACCACAATCAGAGTTTATCGACATTATTCCAAAACCTATAGAAGCTAACTGATCTCATTATCTCTGTATATGTCTAATTCTTGTTTTCATTGTGGTGAGCCTATTCCTAAAGGGCTTTCCTTAACGGTTAGTATCGACAATCAGCAGCAGGCTATGTGCTGCGTGGGTTGCCAAGCAGTTGCCCAAACCATTGTCGATAACCACTTAACTGATTATTATCGTTTTCGCACCGAAGTTGCACCAAAAGGTGAAGCACTAGTTCCTGAGCAATTAAAGCGCACTGAGCTACTTGACGATGACAGTTTACAACAAGAATTCACCTACAAAGAAGGTGACCTTAAAGAAGCCATTTTAACCGTTGAAGGTATCAGTTGTGCAGCCTGTGCTTGGCTAATTGAAATGCAATTAGCACAGTTATCAGGATTGGCAAACATTTCGGTGAATGCCACTACCCAAAGAGCGACGGTAAAATGGAGTGATAGCAAAGTAAAACTCAGTCAAATATTATCGGCGATTGAAAAAATCGGTTACCACGCCATGCCGTTTAAAGCGAGTGAAGTGGAAAAAAGTAATCAAAAACAAAGTAAAACGTTTATCAAACGTCTTGGTATCTCTGGCATTTTAATGATGCAAGTGATGATGATAGCGGTAGGTCTTTATTTTGGTGCATTTTCTGATATGTCAGCGCATAACCTTGTTTATCTACGTTGGATAAGCATGCTTTTGACCATTCCTATTGTCACCTATGGCGCATTTCCGTTTTATCAAGGTGCTTTGAGAGCATTAAGGGTGAGACGATTATCGATGGACGTCCCTGTCTCTATAGCTATTGTCTTAGCATTCTCGGCCAGTTGCTATGCAACAATCAATCAAAATGGCGAGGTCTATTTTGAATCGGTATCTATGTTTACCTTTTTATTATTGATCGGCAAATTTCTCGAATTTAGGGCGCGAAATCGCGCGGCAGAAGT
>JBNKXM010000466.1:0-2135 GCA_050300315.1 Thalassotalea sp.
ATCCATTAAAAGTTCAGGCTTTGCTCCTGCTAAATTGGTTAATATCACCAGAGTTAAATCATCGTCAGGATAAACAGCCAATGCAGATTGTCCACCGCCTGCAGTTACAATTTTTCTATTCAGAGGACGTTCTACAACATACCATCCTAATGCATAGGGATGCATGTTGGGGTTATCCAAAGCCCAGTTGTCATCACTTAACGGTGCTGCTTTCCATAAAGTTTTAAGGCTAGTTTGTTTGTCAAAAAACTGTCCTTGCTTAATTGCCAGACTCCACTTAGCTAGTTCAAGGGCATTAGAGCTCATGCCAGCACCAGCGCGAATTATGGACGGAAAGTAAGTTAACACATTGGTTAGATCATCTTGTTCATCATATCGGTAATCCCTTGCCTGATGCAGATTGACACGTTTAAAATGAGCAAAACCGGCATCTAGAGTTTTCGTCATGCCAACCTTTTTTAATTGCTGTGTTACCAGTTTCGAATAACTTGCTCCGCTAACACGTTCAATAATTTTTCCTGCAAGCAAATAGTTAGTCTGGTTATAATGAAACGCTTTTCCTGGTTCGAACAGCATTGGTTGTCGCATTAACTGCTGCCATGATTCTTGCTCTCCAGCACTATCAATTAATTGAAAGTGCTGATTCATGATGTCTGGCAAGCCAGAGCTATGAGACAATATCTGATAGACAGTGACATGCTGCCAAGCCTCAGGTAAATCAGTAAGGTAAGTGGAAATAGTGTCATTAAGCGCTAATTTTCCTTGCTCTGCTAACTGCATCATTGCAATACAAGTAAATGCCTTTGTCATAGACGCAATGTTAAAAACAGTATCATTATCTACTTTTACACCGTCTTGAACATTTGCAATGCCATAGCTCTTTGTTTTGACTATTTTACCATCTTTGACTACGGCCAACTGCACACCCGGAATTTTTAACTGCGCCATTTTCGCAATAAAAAAATCGTCCACATTATCTGCATACACGGCAGCATTAACACTTATAGCCGCGATTAAAACGATAAACGTTTTACTGTTTACTATTAATTCCTTCAATTTAAACACGTACAAGAATATTTCCTTCATTTATCAATACAGGTACTAAAAACACATTAAACTACAGTAACATTAACTTGATTAATTAGTCCTGAAAGCAGTTGCTATATATGCCGCGGCTTTTATATCACATAAGCCATTTAACATTTAGCACACTAGCTCAATAGGCGACTTTTGAAAAAATTTAAACTCCAGTAAGTTACCCGCAGGATCTTCGATTATAAACTTGCCAGATTCACTATTATCATTATTAGTTTTTTCGTTTGGTGACAAAACAAATGGCATATTTGCTAACCGTACTTGCTCTGCAATCGACAGCCACTGTGCTTTGTCCAAAATAACACCAAAGTGGTCAATTGACTGAGCTTTCATCGTCGCAGTTGCTTGATGAAGTGTTAACTGATGACCAAAAAAGATGATGTCTATCCATTGTCCTGTGTCTCGTCCTTTTTTACAGCCTAAAAATTCAACATAAAACTGCTCCGCTAAATTGAGTTTTGGTACTACAAAAGATAAATGAAATGGATAGTTCAATATGCCTCCCTATAAAATCATCGGTTAATTGATTTAGTTAGATTTCAACTCGATCACCGTGACTTGGTGGTGTTGATGTCACCATCACATGCAAGTCTACTTGGCCATTATTAATTAATTGATGAGGACGATTACAAGGCACATGAAAGCCTTGGTGTGTTGAAAGCAGAAAAACTTCACCATCAACCTCCAATGCTGCACTACCGGCAAGTACGAAGAAAAACTGCTCAGACTTGGAATGAAAGTGTCTTACTTCACCACGATTAGGCGGCACACGTTCTTGGATCACACTAAGTGCTGGCGACTTAACTAAGTGCCAACCATCGCATTCATCACCCCATTGATAATGCTCACTATTTCCCTTTGATACGACGCTCAACTGACCTCCTAGTACTAAGATAACTGTGTATGGCAACCAGGATAATTGGACTAGTTTTCTTTAAAAAGTAAAGCTGTCCAATTTCCATCAACAACTACCACAAAAATGTTATTAACGCGCTACTCCTGATACTCTCTTTGCAAAATAGCCACTAGATTACCCGTTT
>JBNKXM010000467.1:0-2133 GCA_050300315.1 Thalassotalea sp.
CAACCACTTGTTCAATAAATGCGCCTTGTGCTTCTTCGAGTTCCATTGCTTGAGCAAATTCACCAGTGACACTTCGACCCGAAACACCTAAAACACCGCGACGCACTTCACCAAATTCGATGATTTGGTCGACGATATTTTTCACCATATTACTTGGAATAGCGAAACCAATACCAACGTTACCGCCATTAGGACCAATAATGGCAGTGTTAATACCGATTAATTCACCATTTAAGTTGATTAATGCACCACCTGAGTTACCACTGTTGATTGCCGCATCGGTTTGAATAAAATCTTCAAAGTTGTCTGAATTTAAGCCGGTGCGACCAAGGGCACTAACAATACCTGAAGTAACTGTTTGTCCTAAACCAAACGGACTACCGATGGCAACGGCAAAATCACCGACACGTAATTTATCAGAATCGGCAATCGTGACTTTTTTCAGGTGTTCGGCTTCAACTTGTAATAACGCGATATCACTACTGGCATCAGCACCAATTTTTTTGGCTTCTAATTGACGGCCGTCTTTTAAGGTGATCTGAATTTCATCTGCTTCATTAATCACATGGTTATTAGTGACTATGTAGCCTTTATCTGCATCAATGATAACCCCAGATCCTAGCCCTTGAAATGGTCGGCTTTGTGATGGACCTTGTTTTGGGTTGCCGAAGAAAAATCGAAAGGCATCAGGTACATTACGCTGTTTAATTTCATGGGTACCTCGCACTGAAATTAACACCACGGCAGGAGTTACTTTTTCTAACATAGGTGCCAAACTTGGTAACTGTTGACCATTGAGTGACATCGGAAGGTTGGCTTGTGCTGGTAAACTCGATAAAGCCAGAGTACTGGAAAGTAACACGCTACTAATAACAACAGAAAGTTTTTTCATGTCTAAGATTTCTCCTAATGAAATGATTAAATACCCAGATAGAGACTTCTTACCAACGAAGAAGTTCCTAGTTATTTGTTTCAGTATTTGTAACAGATTGTTTCTTATCAGTAAAAAGACCACTTGCTTCACCTGAATAGTCTAATGGTGCTTCAGTGATTTCTACTTTTTCGCTGCGAGCTGTTTTGTGATGTCTTAATGCAACGGTTTGCGCGAGCTGCTCTTGGGTTTCTTTTGAGAAGAACGGCATAATTTCCCCTTCGGCTGGTGTCGCTTGTTGCAGAAGCTTAGTGCTTTGTTCCATTTGCTGCATGGCTTTTTGGCACGTTGCATTCATTTGCTGTAACAATTGTGCCGAATTATCTAAATGCTCGGCGACATCTAATTTATATTGAGCGAGTGATGCTTCACTTTGGCTAGCTTTCTCCGCAAGTTGTTTATTTTCTTGGCTGTTAGCAGATAACATTTTATTAGCGATAAAACCTACTAAAGCGCCAACTGCAAAAATGATGATTCCAATAACGATATTCATAGCATATATACCTTTTATCTAGTCGCGGAAAATTGTATTCGCGGAAAAAATTGGTGAAAATAGAGAATAACACACTCTAGTAAGTTTAATTTACTTGAAAAATATATATGTATGCTAAATTTAGTTTTTCAAGCAAAAACTTCGCTACCAATTAAATAGTAAGCATGATTAATCTATCTCCTTTAGAAAAGTATAACCAAGATTTAGCTCGTGACGACTTTCAATTCGATGCGGCGCAAGAAAATGCCGTTAAACATCTGCAAAGACTGTACGAAGATTTACAGAATAAACCGTTACCAGTAACTGGCTTTAAGAAAGTGCTGAATCGTTGGAAGCGGGTGGTTGGCACACATGAAAAAAAATCGATTCAGGGGCTGTATTTTTGGGGCGGCGTTGGTCGTGGTAAAACCTATCTTGTTGATACGTTTTATGATTGTTTGCCTATTAAAAATAAAATGCGGGTGCACTTTCACCGTTTTATGCATCGTGTTCATCAAGAATTAAAAAGCCTTGCTGGTCAGTCAGATCCGTTAAAGATCATTGCGAAACGTTTTGCTGATGAAACCTGCATCATCTGTTTTGATGAGTTTTTCGTTTCTGATATCACGGATGCAATGATTTTGGGAACCTTATTTGAAGAACTGTTTGCCCGTCATGTAACTTTGGTCGCGACATCGAATATTGTGCCAGATGAACTCTATCGTAATGG